>JBAXDW010000027.1:0-12236 GCA_037140755.1 Methanobacteriota archaeon | reverse complement strand
GAGGCTTCTTGATCGTAAGAGTAACGTACGTTTCAGGGTCGAGCAGGTGGACCTCGTCAGCATCGATCGCAACTAACACAGTTCGTTTCGCATCACTTCGAGTGCCAACGAGCTCTGCAGTGCGTAATTCCTCGGCATTCAGCGCAGTTCTATGGCCGGTCTCTAGGTCGACAGCGTTTGTCGTGCTTCTTGTCGAGCATATCTCAAACATATGTTGCCGAGACAAAATAATTGTTCCAACCGGAAATTCGGGCAGTCTCATGACGAAGGTCACGCGGTAAACATCCTTTCCGTCGCGTCGTCCTATGAGCTTAGCCGAATCGCTAAAAGTCCCCCCCATCTCCCTTAATACGGCCCGTACAATCCGTTTAGCGGCTTTGGCCGTGCCGACATAAAGGTCGAGGCCTTCTCTTAGCCAAATTGTTTTGGCGATAAATGCTAGTCTATCTGCCTTCTGTGCAAGGTCAATAGTTGTTGCAGCAATCTCAAGGGCGCGATCGAGTTCAGCTCGCTCTGGCGTCCTCTGGTCGGCGCGTATTTGAACTTTGCTTTCGTAATAACCGCCCGATATTCTAGAGCATCTGTCGCACGCCACTCGGTTCACACGAACATCTACGTCGAAACTTTCGTATGACCCTCCCGCCCCAGAGACGTTGATTTCGACATGTGCGTGTAAGATCGTCGGGGAAATCTGACTTAAAACAATCGTAATCGCTGCTTCATCGGGATCAATCTTCAGAGCCTCTTCGACTGCCTTTGCGACTGCGCCATTGGTATCCTCGTTTATCCATCTGCCCTTGAAGAAGTGATCGGAGCACGTCGGACAAACTTGTATGGAGAGGAAGCTAGGCATTTCTAGGATAGTACGACCTCGGGCGAGACAGCGTTCACACACACCGTACGAACGTTCACCACAGCTGGGACAAACGCTTTCGAGAGTCACATTGCCTCCTGTGATTTAGAAAAGAACCATCTGCGCGTGTGGGACGCCGTTAATGATAATGACGCAGTTCTCATCGACGATACCGCTGTCGATGCCGCAAGCAACAGATCGTTCGCCGACAAGATTTGCGATTGTGGCCTCTTTGAGTGCCTTTTTCACCTCGTGTTCTTCTGCCGGCTGACCTTTGAAGAAGTCTTCATTGACGATTAAGTGAAGCTCTCCTTCGCAAAATGTGCGTCCGATAAGTTCTGAATCGCACGCAGCAACTAGAATCTCTTTGTTAACACTGTACGACTTCAAATATATGCTCGCAAGGGCGGTTATCTGTTTTTCCGGCATCTTATTGTTGCGTCAGCCTGTAGTTGCCGCTGTACCTGACTGGCTCAAATATTGCTGCTTCTTGTACTAATCGAGCAATCTCTGCTTCAACTTTTGCCTCGTCGAAGCCCAATTTTGAAGCCCTCTCTACGATTTTATCAAGAGACGCAGATCCCGCTTCTCGCTCGAGCTCTCTGACAATATCCCTTATACTTTTGATTCGTTCTTGTTGACTTTTGCTTTTTCCGACTGAAATTACGTCGAAATCCCGCTTCCCTGTTTCAGGGTCAACACCTACCTCTGTAAGACAAGCTTCGACGATTTGAATGACGCGTTTCGCATCATCGGGCGTAATCCATTTGCTTAATCGCGTGCGTGCGCTCGCTTCGGCTAGTCGCACTAGGGCTTCGAGCTGGCGCGCAGTGATGGGGATAGGTGACCCCTCGCCGCCTTGTTTCCTCAAACCTACGTAGTAGTCGATGAACTGCTGCTTGGCGTCTTCAGTTAAAATCGGGTTAATCCTTTTTGCGTAGCCAATGAACTTACGCAGCAGCTCAGATTCAATCACAGGACGTATGACGCTCATCGCGGCTTCTACCTCCTCGTTTGGGAAGCCAGAAGAGGCTAGTTCTCCCGCAAAATGCGCCTGGAGTATGTGCTTTGCTATACCCGTATCGGTGTCCTCGTTCGGCACGTCGGTTAGCACGAAAATCAGGTCAAAGCGAGAAAGCAGCGTAGGCTGCATGTTAATTTGCTCAGCTATGGACTCGTAGGGGTCGAACCTCCCATATCGAGGATTCGCAGCTCCCAACAGGGCGCAGCGACTCTTTAGGTTTGCCATAATTCCTGCTTTCGCCACGCTGACGGTTTGCTGCTCCATCGCTTCGTGCAGAGATGATCTATCTTCAGCTCGCATCTTGTCCATCTCGTCAACGGCAGCGATCCCTTGATCCGCCAGCACAAGGGCGCCGGCCTCCAAAGTCCATCTGCCATCGCCAAATTCATCCTTAATCGCAGTCGCGGTTAACCCCGCGGAAGTTGAGCCTTTGCCACTCGTGTATATGCCTCTCGGCGCTAACTGAACTACGTATCGCAACAGTTGCGATTTTGCTATGCCAGGATCGCCAACGAGCAAAATGTGAATGTCTCCCCGTATGTGTGAGCTATCAGGAAGAGTTTTCGGCACGCCTGAAAAAAGTTGGAGCGCTATTGCCTCTTTGACTCGTTCAAAACCGAAAATCGACGGGGCTATCGAAGAAATGATATCTTGGTTAATTCCTGCCCTTCCAGCAAGTTCGATTATTTTAACCTCATCTTCCTGCAATATCTCAATGTCCTGAAACTCTTTGTCTTGAATTTCGATTGAGTTTGCCTCTAGAAATAAATCAAACGTCGTGCTTTTTACGTTCTGATACTGCCGCTGTGCAACTCGCAGTAAGCCAGTCATAGCAACTCTATCGCCAGGAAAGACCTTTCCAGCGAGCGTGGCCTCAACATTTGCATCGAGCATTTGTGGCTGTTCTCCGCCTTTTAGGCCTTCTGGGGCCTCTTGCAGCCGAATTTTTTGCGCATCAACGAATTTGGAATGAGTGAAACTCAACTTGAATGGCCCTTTCTTCCGACAGACGCGGTGAGAGCATTCGGCTGGCTCTTTAAGTTTGGCATCGTCTTGTTCGACGGTTGTGATATTCCCGCAGCTCAGACATTCGAAGCCTGCTTCAACAAGTTTTGGACGGACTTCAGTGGCTTTCCTGACGAGCCCCTCGATCGATATGAGCTTTCCTACGTGGTTACTTCTAAGGTCTCTAATATTTATTTTATCAGGAACGTTGATGATTCGTACTTCTACGTCAAGCTTGCATTCGATGGGCAAATCATATTCAAGGAGTGCGTCGTGCGCTGCTCGTAAGATCGGTGATGGTCCATCAAGCAGTGCATCTGCTAGAGTGATGTCAAAGTTTTGGAGGGCCTCGTAGTCTACGTCGATGCTGTTAATTTCTGGGTACTCGCTCGCTAGTTTCAGTATCTGCTTTTCGTAGTATCGGGCAAAAAAGGTGGCCCAACGCTCCTTGAAATCACTGCTCATATAGGTTGAACTATGCAAACCATCCTTCTTAAAACTGAGCAAAGCGCTTGCAGACTAATTAAGGGGTAAAATGGGGTGTTTTTAATAACTAACAAAAAATAGGGCGATTCGACGCTAACCACAGATGTATATCGCGTCTATTATCTCTCGATGAACATTAGCGGATAGTCAGCATCCTCGTCGTACTGCATCTTGACGAGTACTTTTGCCGTGCCACAGGCGACGACGAGTTCGACGTCAAGCATCTTACCTTCAAGCTCTGTATACCCAAATTTGTTGATCTTAGACGCAACGATATCTTCGTCGATTCTAACTGTGACACTCACAACGTAAGGTTGCACCCGTATGCTTTCTTGGATTGCTTTTTCGAGCGTTGGAATTGTGTACAGATCGAGTGGTGCGCCTACGTATTGGTGATACAAAGCCCCAAGTTTGATGCCTGCTTCAAAAAGCGCTTGTTCTCTGTCGTTTATCTGAAATACCCCCTAAATAGTGGATTAAGGATATACAGGATCGTAAGCGGCAGAAGAACGAGGGCGACGATCCAGTAACCGGTTCCAAGCGCAAACAATAGCAGAATGATGATGAGTAGTGCGCCGACGATTGCGAGAGTAGCTACATTTCTGACTTTAGGATACTTGATGTCGCTGACCATCAGAGCTCCGAGGATGAGCGCTACTAGCAATAAGCCAGCGGGAGGCAGTCCTGCGATTATATAGAGTGCGATTATTAGCCCTCCCGCTGTTATGGGCAGCCCGTAGAAAGTAGTTTCTTGCGTGGCGACGTTATACCGCGCAAGTCGCAGCATCCCGCTCACAGCGTATATGAATGAGACGATGAATAGCAAGTACCCAAGTCTGTTATATCCTATAGCCTCTCTTGCTGCAAAGAACACCAGAATTGAAGGCAATACGCCGAAAGAAACAAAATCTGCGAGTGAATCGAGCTGGAGCCCGAGGCTTCCCTGCCCTCTTGTTCTTGCGAGGTAGCCGTCAGCACCATCGGCGAGGACGCAAATAAGAATAAAAACTGCGGCAATACTTATGTTTGCTCGGTAATCCTCAATGAGAAAGAGGATAGCTAGCGTACCAAATAGCAGGTTGACTATTGTTGCGGCATCCTGCTCCCTAATTTCAATATTGAAGGGTAACCTCATAAACACCACTACCACATTAAAACAATTTAGCGATCGTTGTCTCTCCGGCCTTGACCTTTTGCCCTCGCGATACAACAAAAGAATAACCGCGAGGCAGCGCAACATCGACCCGCGAGCCAAACCGGATCATGCCTATTCTTTGGCCTCGCGCGACTCTTTCATTTTGTTTAACGTAGCATACAATCCTTCGGATGACTGCCCCAGAGATTTGCGTAATGATGACATTACCAATTCCAGTGCGAATAGTAATCGTGTTTCGCTCGTTTCTATCTGAATCTTTGTAAAAAGCGGGGACCCGACCCCCCTTATGGTACTGTATGTCTACAACTTCGCCGTTTACTGGAGATCTGTTAACATGCACATTGTGAATGTTCATAAAAATACTGAGCTGATGGTCCTTTAGAGCGAGCACCCGTCCATCTGCTGGGCTCACTACATCGGTTGAGTCATAGCTTTCTGATAACCGTTCGGGATCTCTGAAAAAAAGGAAGAGGAAAATGGTAATCAATACACCAACGTACATGTATGGGGTAAAAAAAGCTATAAACATCGTTAGTGCGAAAGAGCCTATGATCCAGTCCTCAGACCCCTTAGCTAGCACGCATAACGCCTCCTTTTAACATATCGAACACACTGACTACCATATCGAGCAATTCTGGGAGCATCCTGAATACCATGTACGAGATTAATATTAAAGCACCGATCGATCCAACTTTTGCTATAACGTTGTGCGAGATATAGAAGCTGGTTTCAGGCAAACCAAACCATTGGTTACCTGTAGCTGTCAGTACAAATGCATTGCGCAGTACATTTAATATGTAAATCGTTGGGACGGAGATCATAAATGCCGCCAGTTTTCTGCGTGGCGGGGCACGCACGCACGATATAACTCCAAGGAACAGGGCGATGCTCTCGATGCCAGTGCATCCGAGAATGATTTGGACTGGGTAGCCGTTAAGTGTCAGAACGTTCCAATCAGCCTGAACCGCAGGTACTCCTAAGAAATATAACGTCAAGATAGTTTGTGATGCTACCGCACCAATCAACACGTGATTAAGAGAAGCTAACTCTGCGAAGGAGAAGTAGAGCATCCCTCCTAAGGCTGCGGCTTTTGTGATTATAAGAGTCAGATCGTCACCTTTCTTCCACATCACGAAGGCGATATAGCCACAAAAAACGGCAACAAAAATGGTCAATATGACGTTGAAATAGTCCTCGATTGCTAGATAATGCACAGGTTGATATGCCCAGTGTAGTGCGAAAAAAACCCAACCGGCAGGTCCGATCTGATATGCGACCTTACGCGGCGCAACGGTCGCAATAATGAAAAGACCGAGTGCTATCCACAACAACGCCTGCATGAATCCACCAATGGGTTGGAAGTCGCTAAACAAAGACAGAACGCCTTATAATGAAACTGGCATATAATCATTTTGACTAGTCGTTTTTTTTAAAAACTCCTCGCTAGTTGCTCGACGAGTTTTGTTTGGCCAGCCAAACTGGCGCCGTATATATTTAAGGTACGAGAAATAAAGAACTAACTCGCGAGAAGTGCTTTATGCACAATCGGAAGCTGTGAGAAAGAATGGAATTCTGTCCCAAGTGTAAAAGCATTATGGTTCCCGAAGAAGACCTATTGACGTGTCGAGCATGTGGTTTCGCTAAAGAGAAGGGCCAGGTGGCTAAGAAAAAACATGTCCATGAAATCTCTCGAAACACTCGAACTATGTTGGTTATCGAAGGCGAGTCAGAAGAAGGAAAGCCTACTATCAAAGCACATTGCTCTGAATGTGGTCACGACAAAGCTTATTGGTGGCTCAGACAGCTACGTTCTGCTGACGAGAGCGAAGTACGATTCTTTCGATGTACGAAGTGTGGTTACACGTGGCGCGAATATGACTAGCTGCTCGGATTATTCCTGCGACGAAGCTAAGGGATTATATGGGTGCAATCGCGGCCCCCGCGATTCAGTCGAATACGTCAGTTGAAGCGAATCCTTCGATTGGTGCTCTCGCAAAGTCAAGAGCTGTAAATGGATGTTGAAGTTGTTCTAGTGAATCCCGTTTATCAAGGAAATGTGGGCGCCGTAGCTCGCGTGATGAAGAACTTTGGCTACTCTAAACTCGCCTTGGTAGGGCCGTGCGAGTTGGGGTCATTCGCACGAGCGAGGGCATCTCACGCTCAGGATGTGCTCGATTCTGCGCGGCTTACGACGCTTGAGGATGTTTTACGTGGATCAAGCTTAGTGATAGGGACGACAGGAATTGTCGGATCCAGAGCTAATCTTAGGACGCCGTACCCGCTTGCGAGACTCGGTGTTAAACTCTCGGGAATGCGCGGCATCGCTTCTATACTATTTGGTGCCGAAGATCAAGGACTTTCGAACGCAGTGTTGCAGGAATGTGATATGATCGTCAATATTGAAACGAGCCCGGATTATCCGGTAATGAATATTTCACATGCCGCAGCAGTTGTATTGCACAGTATCGCCAACGCGACGGAAAGTACCACTTCAAAACGAACGGTGGCATCGCATATGGAGCTCGATCGATTGCTGCAGCATTCAAGCGACGTTCTCGAAGCAATCGACTTTCCGACGCACAAGCGGCGGCGAGTGCTTATCAACCTAAAACGTATCTATAGCAGATCAGAATTAAGCGCTCCAGAAGTCAGGACGCTTAGAGGCGTATTAAGCAGGGTAGAACTCCGTCTCAGACGATAAGCTCACTCGAGGTACTTCCCGACAAGCGGATGAAGCTTTTCCAGCGTCTCGGCTGAAATGGTTTCTGGACTAGTCACAATAGCATCTTCAAGAGCGTTTTTACACTCGCATGTGCCGTCCTTGACGGGAACGTGGGATACCACTTCTTGAACGATTCTCTGCGTGTTCGCAGCATTTTTCTTGACGTTACTTATCACCGTTTCAATAGTGACCCTTTCCTCGCGCCACACATCGTAATCAGTAACTGTAGCCAACATGCTAAAGCACATCTCTGCCTCTCTTGCGAGTTCGGCCTCAGGCATTGCCGTCATTCCTATAATATCAAAGCCCATACGTCGATAAGCGTTCGATTCTGCCAGCGTCGAAAACTGAGGGCCATCGATGCAGATATACGTACCGCCTTTTTCAATGCTGCATCCGACCTGTTGAGCCGCCTGCCACAACTCGTGCGACAGGTCTCGACAAAAAGGTTCGGCGAAGCTTATATGAACGCATATGTCCTCAAAAAAAGTATTTGAACGAAGTTTAGTTCTGTCAAAAATCTGGTCGGGAATTACAATTGTGAGGGGCTTGATCTCTTCTTTGAGGCTGCCAACTGCTGAAATTGCGACAATATTTACAACGCCTAATGTTTTTAGGGCATAAATATTTGCGCGATAATTTACGCGGCTTGGCGAAAAACGGTGTCCCATGCCGTGTCTAGCCAGAAAAGCACACGCTTTCCCGCCAATCCGACCGAGCACTATGTCGCTTGAGGGAGCGCCAAACGGTGTTTTTACTGCAACAGTTGTTGGATCTTCAAGAAGATCGGGGTCGTAAAAACCGGAGCCGCCTATAAACGCAATCTCAGCGTTCATTTCAACTTCCAGCCTCCTTCTTTATGTTCTAAAAGCTTCCTTCTTTGCATCTCTTTCAAGATTTCTGGGAGGCGTCCGGGCTGAGCGATCTCTAGGTGAATAGGGTCGATCGAGAATGACTGGTTTAATCCAACCTTGATTGACTTTTCGTTCCACACGTTTTTTCTCTCTTTAGACATCAGTTTCACTGTCAAGTCAATCATATCTTCGATAAAATTCCACGGGTATACGATCCACGCCCAATCTTCGAGAAATTCCGCGTGATAGTCAGGCATAATTTCGGAAGTGAAGAGCAGTTGCAGCACGCCTGTCTTACAGTCAGTCGGCTTGAATTCTCTTACGTAATCTGAAGAGTGTTGAAGACTTTGTCCTGTGTCCGCGATGTCGTCTATGATAAGCACCTGCTTATCCTCGACCATTTCTTTTACGATGGGGTATCGTACTCGACATTCATCCGCTAAGCGAGCAGTTCCTACATAGTGTTCGACTTTCAGGCTGATCAGGTCGCTAATATCGAGAAAATCGCAAACCATACGGCCAGCAAACCATCCTCCGCGCGCTAACGCCACAATGGCATCCGGCTCATATCTCGACTCGACTACTCTCGCTGATAGATCGCGGCACAGGTTGTAGATATAGTTCCAATTCGTTATTGTACATTTGATCTTTTCAGGAACAGCCATAGTTCATGCGTCGAGAAATCATAATATTTATTTCTACCTATTCTATGTTCTAATGGTATTGAAAAGGGATATTATGCAGCAAACGCTATAAGGGTAAGGAGGATTAAAGGAGTTTTCCTATGCGACTTGAACAAGAAGACCTTAACGCGATAGGCGAGATTGTAGTTAGTCGCTATTTCAGGAAGGGCGGCTTTCAGTATATCACTTTGAGTGATCCAAAGCGGATACTCAAAGCATACCATGATATCGACGAGCAGTACAAAGCGTATCCTCATATGAGTCGCGACTGGTACGTCTCTAACTCGCTTGAGAAAGATGCATACATCGCACGAACGTGGAAGGAATTAAAGAAACTCGTAGATTTTTTGAATGGCCTGAGTGACAAGAAGCTCTACAACTTTGTGGTCCGAGCGAACAACGAGCTCGTTTTAGCTAAAGTCGAAATTGAACGATCAGAAGGCTCGAAAGAGGCTATCGCGATCGCGAGGAGGCACGATTATAAGCTTTACCTTTTCACGGTTAAAGTCCCTCGCAACCTTGAATACGACTTAGACATACTAAACGGCAACTAACTTAGACATACTAAACGGCAACTAATCATCTGATCACAGCATAACAGACTGAAGCCGCTTCAGCATAATAACGTTTGACGCTTTCAAGTTCCGAACGTTATTAAAACTTGCTTTGAGCGTATCAAGTTCATCTTGATTACTTTCACGTGCAAAGTGCGTCGCAAAACTAATCAGATTTTTCATTGCGCGTGTGACTTCGTCGACGATTGTTACAGTACTCGTCACAGCCGTCCGAGATAGTGGGTTCAGGTCGACAGTTAGAACGACTTTCCCGAGCTGAGTTAAAGCTTGAGCCCTATCGCCATCTTCTAAAGGAGCGAATACCACGTCTGCTTTGAATATCCCGTGCTTATCAACTTTTGCCCTTTCGCTGGCAATGTGGTTGAGTTTGATGATGTCAAACCCGGTTAAAACATTAGCTACGCCGTGTGCGTGCAAGTGATCTGTGATTCTTTTCATACGTTCTGCAGATCGATGAAATAAATTAACTTCAACAGGAATGTCAGTTATCGCGCAAAACTCTGCTATTTCTTCTGACGCGAGTGCAGCGGTATTTCCATTTACCGACAGGATCGGGTGGCGTGCCGTGAGCAAATAGGCGCACGCAGCTTTAGTGGCGCCAAGTGCATTCTTGCTCGTTTGTTCCCCCAACAAGTAGTCGAATGCTTCGCCTCTCCCGTGCGCAATGAGACCGTGAGCACTCGTTATTCCTTTTTCATAGCCGTCAACTAGCTTATTGCGCAGCATAAGCGACTTGTAACGAGGGTGTTCTTCTGAGACCATAATTTGCTTGAAGCCGAGGTCGTTTTGTTCGATAGCACGCTTCGCAACCCGTTTTATATAAATCTTCAGGGACAAATATGTCTACCGTGAGGGCTGCGTCGGGGGACCTAAGCCGGAAGGAGCTCCTTTTAAATTCCTTTAAGCTCGGCAGAATAGACAAGGATCTGTTTGGTCCGACGCCACCCTCGGCGTTTGTTGGAAGATTCGGCTACCCTGAGGTTCTTGCAGGACCGTTGGTCTCACCCGTCGGTGAAGAGGTCTCACGTAGTGACACGCCAGACAAATGGCTTCATTTGAGCAGGGAAGAGATAATCGGGTTTAGATCAAACCTAGTTCGGTCTAATTTCAAGTTGAACGTTAAAGACGCACGCGATCCTGGTCGACTGCTTAAGGAGACGCAGGAGCTCGCTATGGCCGTGCTTCCTGTCGACGTTGAGGTGAAGTTCTTAAAGCCGCCAAGACGAACTCTTCAGTTTGACGGCATCCTCACGCCGATGGGCCCGTCCGGAACCGTGACGGATATAGAGATAGTTGAGAACCCACAAGTCCCCAAGAAAGTAGACGCGCTTGCCGACGATCGTGACATCAAAGCAACGGAAGCGGCAATCCTTTTGTACGAAGCGTCGATATCTCCGTATCAAATTAGTCGGCTTCTGTCGGTCGGCACATTGGGCAAGAAACGCTTGATTGTCCCGACGCGTTGGTCTATCACAGCGACTGACTCCATGCTAGGCGACAATCTGCTTAAACGGGTGCGGAATTATCCCGAGAACGCAGATGTTCAGCTCTTTGTCTCGGAAGCGTTTGGAAACCACTTCGAGATACTCCTCGTCCCTCGAGCATATGCTTTCGGGTGGACTGAAATGTGGATATCGCAGAAAGGCAAAGTTGAGATAGGTGATTTGTACGAAGATGCAATGAATAAGCCAGCGTATATGGACGGCGGTTACTACGCGGCGCGATTTTCAGCGCTTGAGTTTCTGGAACGTGTCAGAAGGCAGGCGTCAATATACGTTATGCGCGAAGTAAAACCGACATACGATATACCTCTTGGAAGTTGGGTCATTAGAGAGCTCGTTAAGGATGCGTTCTCTCACCAGCCACTGATATTTGGAAGTCTGATTGACGCCCTTAGGAGTGTGCGAACGCGTATCAAAGCTCCACCAAACACCCTCTTTTTGAAAAAGCATCTGTTGCAGACAAGGCTAATGCAGTTCGATTGAACGCAAGTGGATGGTAATGGCAGAACTAAAGTAAAGCAAAGACGATTGTAAGAGGAAACCCAAAACTTATTACTTTTGGAGTTGATTTAATGCTTCAAGATCGGCACTAAGCTGGTCTAGGCGTAGCAAACTTGAATGAGGGGTGCAAATGGCCGTAAAAGTAGCAATAAATGGTTATGGAAACATTGGGAAGCGAGTTGCAGATGCGGTAGCTAAGCAGGACGACATGGAATTAGTAGGGGTGGCGAAAACGCGGCCAAATTTTGAAGCTTTTATCGCAGTTCAAAAGGGTTACCCCCTTTATGCATCTGAAGAGGACAAGATAGCAGCTTTTAATGCCGCGGGCTTAGAAGTCGCCGGTACTACAACGGATATGCTAGGTGAAGCCGACGTTGTTGTAGATGCCACGCCGGAAGGGATGGGTGCGCAGAATCTAGAAACGACCTACAAGAAGCTTGGGATTAAAGCCATATTTGAAGGTGGGGAGAAACACGACGCTATAGGGGCCTCATTCAACGCATACTGCAACTATCAAGACACCATTGGCAAGGATTATGTTCGGGTAGTGTCGTGCAACACGACCGGACTGTGTCGCTCCCTATCTGCTGTTGATAGTGTTGCAGGCATTAAGAAGGCCCGAGTAGTACTAGTACGAAGGGGCGGCGACCCAGTTCAAATCAAGAAAGGACCGATCAACGCCATTATTCCAAATCCGCCGACCGTCCCCTCACATCACGGTCCAGATGTCAATACCGTGATGCCAAAGTGGAATGTGGCAACGATCGCCGTGCTTGTCCCGACGACACTTATGCATCAACATAACATTATGATCGAAGTCGAAAACGAAGTCTCTCGTGAGGACGTACTCAAGGAATTTTACAGTCGCATGCGGT
>JBAXDW010000026.1:0-12371 GCA_037140755.1 Methanobacteriota archaeon | reverse complement strand
GCTTGTTGATGATGCGTATTGAGCGCCACCCGCTCAAATCGGAATGGATAAGCCAGCACTCACCAACTCGAATCACGAAGTGAGTTTAAACGAGTTGATTATTTGCTGTGCCTGTGCAAGGTAAGTATTGTAGTCGCTGGATAAAGCTCTGTAGCTTACGACATATCCCGTGTTGTTTTTTACCAGATAGGTTTGCATCGAATTAAGCGTCGTATCTTTAATGGTCGACGCACTATTGCCCATCTGGAGGGGAACGATCGCTTGCCAAACGACGGTGTATGCTGGCTTGCCACCTAATGTGGTGCTATTGTTTGAAATTAGCTTGTAGTTCGGGAAATCATTAACCGAGTTGAGGTTGTAGGTTGTGAAATCTGAAAGTGTCATGTTCGGGGCGGCGATGGTCGACACGCTCACGCTGTCGATTGAGTTGTTTTTCGCTAGGTAGACAAAGATCCTTTGTGGCAAAGATGCATTTGTCGATGAGTCTGTTTTAAGCGTCTTCGGGTACGTGATGTTGAAGCCGGCAGTGCTCGAATACGTCGTATTGTTGCCAATGTCCGTTTTCTTATCGGCGAACGGAGTTGGTGACGGTGAAGAAGTAGTGGAGCTTTGCGTGCAACCCGCTACGGATAGCGAAGCGATCATAACAAGCGCGATGATAGCTACGGCCTTTTTTATCATGAAACAATATTGGGGGCGCTTACGTATATAAAGCTGCTAGTTTCCTTGGTCGTGCACGTCAAGATCGATTTTTCACCAGTCTGGCTGCTCTATTTTAGAATGTTCGGCGTTGCTAGGCGTCACACGCGGACATCTTTGCGAAAACGCTTTAACAGGTCATCGTCAGGCGCTTCTTCAGCTAAGATGTACTGAGCGGCGTTTCTACTGTCCTCACACATCCTTTGAGAATTGGTCGAACGTCTCAATAATTCTGTCGTGTAGGGTTCCGTCCGTAGAACACACAAGTGACAGATTGGAAGCGGTTACTGGAGCATCGATCAGGCTACCGTCATCCGTGGTCGCAATACCGTTAGACTCACATAAGATAAGGAGCGCGGCAGCTATGTCATAACTGCTCAAGCGGTCTCTGGTATCGATCACTGCGTCGAGCGTTCCTGTTGCGACTTGACAAATATCACACGCAATACTCCCGAAAATCCGCACCTTAGCGTGTTTTTCGAACTCGATGACTCCTCGCGGAATATGCGATACGCCATAGGCGTATCCGGCAACAACAGGCTTATAGCGCGGTGCCTTCCGTGTTATGAGCGGTGCTCCATTGAAGCGGGCTCCATGGCCCCGCTCGGCCGCATACACATCTAGCGAGTTCGTTACGACCGCGCCCATACTGATGTCACTGAGCGAAACGTCGTCGATTTTTGACGCATATGCGAGCGACGAGCAAAAGTAGGGAAAGCCGATCGCGAGGTTGGTCGATCCGTCGATCGGATCAAACACAAACGTTCCGTGCGGGTCGTCGCCTATAATCCGGTCGCCGCGTTCTTCTGAGACAATGCGCGCGCCAACGCCCCTTTCGAACAATTCGTCTTCCAGCGTCTGCTCTGCAACGAGGTCGAACCTCCTCGTCACGTCGCGCTCCTTGTACTTTGTTATCGCCGAGAAGTCTCCTGTCGTTCCGACGAAGGCTAGGACAGACTCCATCGCCCCAGTAGCCATAGCGATAATACTTTCAAGCTCCATTTAGCCGCCGCCGCATCTCCCGCACGATTTCGGCTGCCTCTGTTGGTCGACGCTGTCGCTGTCGATTTTCAACTCGGGACTCTGCGTCGCCTCGTACGGTACGTTAACACCCGGCACCACAGCATCGGGTGCCTGAGATTTTTCGTAGATCCTTTTTGGAGCGAACTCCGCACGCCGGTGCGCCTCTCGCTGCCTGCACGTCTCGGGTGAGCCTGTTACTTTGTGACCCTGTTACCCTGTCACTGTGTTTAAGATATTTATCCATCTCTCCTCCGGCATCTTCGCCCCCATCACTTCAACCACATTGCCTGCCAGGAGGGCTCCGAGTTCTCCGCATCTTTTTAAAGGAAGGTCATTGGCGATACCATAAAGGAATCCCGAGGCATAAAGGTCTCCGGCACCGGTTGTATCCAACGGCGTCACTGGTATGATCCCGATCTCAATCATCTCATTACCGGCATGTATGAGGGATCCTTTTTTTCCTGTTTTTACTACGGCTATTTTGCATGCTTTACTGATGCTGGTTGAAGCTTCCCGGGGATCTTCTCCGGTAAACGACTTCGCTTCTTCCTCGTTGGCAAAAACTATATCGACATATTTCTCTATCATTCTTTCGAGAAAATCCAGGTTCGCTTCAACCACATTATAGCTGGCAAGGTCAAGCGATACCAGGAGATTGTTTTTTCTTGCCTCGGCCAGGGCCTTTTCTATCAGTTCACGGTTTTGCGCTAGGTATCCTTCAAGGTGCAGGATATCGTACTTTCCAAAGACGGTTGAAAGACGATCGATGTGGCCGGCGGAAAGCCCTGTCGCGGCACCAAGGCAAGTGGCGAATGTGCGCTCTAAGTCAGGAGTGATCAGGGCAGTGGCTCTTCCTGTCTGCTCAACACTGTAGATCATAATGGGTTCAACCCCAGCATCGATCATATCCCTCACAAAAAATCCCCCCCGCTCATCTTCCCCGATCATGCCGATGTACCCGGCAGGAACGCCAAGCTTTGCAAGCCCGTGAATGGTATTGGCTGCAGATCCCCCGGCTGCTTCGATCCGGGAATATTCTTTAAAAGAATCCAAAATGGTATTGCTCCGGTTATTATCAACCAGCCGCATGCTTCCTTTTGGAAGGTTTAACAGGGGAAGTTTCTTGTCATTTTCCAGCGTGATCAGGATATCCACAAGAGCATTGCCTATGCCAAGTACTTTTTTCATCTGATGGTTAACGATTCCTTAAGCGCTTCCGTTACGTACCGCGACATGTCCCATACGGACGGACTATGTGCCGAGCGTCCATGAGTGGAGGTACGTCTCTTGCTCCGCGGTAAGTTGCTCAATGTCAATGCCGATTGCGTCGAGTTTTAGAGCGGCGACCCGTTTATCGATAGCAGTAGGTACACTGTGCACGGCATTTTCCAGATGTGCGTGATTTTCGACGATATATCTCACGCACAGTGCCTGATTGGCAAAACTCATATCCATGACTTCTGGGGGGTGCCCGAAGGCTGCTGAGAGGTTGATGAGCCGCCCTTCCGCGAGTACGTAGAGCGTCCTGCCGTCAGCCATTTTATACTCGTCCACGTTCTCTTTGACGTTCGCCGTGCTAGTAGCCATCCCCTTGAGCTCCTCTAAGTCGAGTTCGACGTTGAAGTGTCCGGAATTACAGACGATGGCCTGGTCTTTCATGAGGGCAAAATGCTCCCCCCGAATGACGGCGACGTCTCCGGTCACCGTAATAAAGAGATCCCCGATCCTAGCTGCCTCGGGCATCGTCATCACTCTAAAGCCGTCCATGGCTGCTTCCAGGGCTTTTCGCGGTTCGACCTCCACAATAACCACGTTCGCTCCAAGACCTCTCGCACGCGCTGCGAGGCCGCGTCCACACCATCCGTAACCGACGACGACGACGGTTTTTCCAGCAAAAAGGAAATTCGTTGCGTTCATGATGCCGTGAAGCGTGCTTTGCCCGGTCCCGTACCGATTGTCAAACATCATCTTGGTTTCTGCATCGTTGACAGCAATGACGGGATATTTAAGCGCGCCTTCTGACGCCATTGCCCTCAGCCTGACCACGCCTGTCGTCGTCTCTTCGCAGCCGCCCATCATCGCGCTCAGGTATTCGGTGTGCTCGCCGTGAACCGTGGCGATGACGTCTGCGCCATCGTCAAGCGTGACCTGTGGTCCGATTTTGAGCGCCTCCTCCATGCAAGTGTAGTACTCCTCATCGCTTTCGCCGCGAAAGGCGCAGACAGTAATCCCGCTTTTTTCGAGGGCGGCCGCGACATCATCCTGCGTGCTGAGGGGATTCGAGCCGGTAAGCGCGACATTCGCTCCTCCGGCGTGCAGCGTACGAATGAGGTTTGCTGTCTCGACCGTTACGTGCAGACACGCGATGATGTTTATTCCAGTGAGCGGCTTGTCGCGCGTAAACTCGGTCTTAATCTTTTCAAGAACAGGCATATGCCTGCGCGCCCATTCAATCCGTTTTTCCCCTGCATCAGCGAGGTTTATATCCTTAATCATACTCTTCATCGTAAAATTCCTCGTATAGTGAATCGCCTCAAGTTACCATACTCTTTATATAGATACCGATGATAAAACCAACCGCTAAAAAGGTTGTTAATAGCGGAGCGAATCGAAGAACAATGTCTAAGAACAACTTTATGTTCACGTCTGAATCAGTAACGGAGGGACACCCAGACAAGGTCTGTGATCAGATCGCGGACGCGATACTGGACGCGATTATCGAGCACGACCCCAAAAACGCTCGAGTAGCATGCGAAGTGGCGGTGACGACGGGGCTTGCGGTGGTAATTGGAGAGATTACCACAACCTGCAGCGTCGATATACCAAGTGTGGTCCGGGAAACGATCCGCGACATTGGCTACATCGGTTCACGATTTGGGTTCGATTCCGACAACTGCGGCATCGTGGTATCGATCAAAGAACAATCGCCCGATATCGCGCAAGGTGTCAACAAGTCACTCGAGTGCCGGGTGACGTCCGCGAATGAGGGCGCTGCGGACATTGAGTGCAAACCTTCCCCGTCCGACGTCACCGAGGAAGCTGAGCTTGGCGCTGGTGATCAGGGGATGGTGGTCGGCTATGCGACGAACGAGACGCTGGAATTCATGCCGATGCCTATATCGCTGGCGAACAAACTTGCGCTGAGGCTTAGCGAGGTCAGGAAGTCAGGAGAGATAAGATATCTCGGACCCGACGGCAAGACGCAGGTGACCGTAGAATATAATGACAACGTGCCAACACGAGTCGACACCGTCATTGTCTCTTCGCAACACGATGCCGACGTCGAGCTTGAAACTATTAGACGTGACGTTCAGGCAAAGGTTATCGACGTCATCATCCCACCACACATGATGGATAAAGACACGAAGGTGTACGTCAACCCGGCTGGTCGGTTTGTCATCGGCGGACCCAAGGCTGACTCCGGGATGTCAGGGCGCAAGATCATCGTTGATACGTACGGGGGGATGGCACGACACGGAGGCGGCTCTTTTTCGGGGAAGGACCCAACAAAGGTCGATCGGTCAGCAGCGTATGCAGCCAGATATATCGCAAAAAACGTCGTCGCAGCGGGACTTGCTGATAAATGTGAAATTCAAGTTTCTTATGCAATCGGCGTAGCGCAACCAATCGCGATTTACGTCAATACGTTTGGCACGGCCCACATACCCGAAGCGTCTATCTCTGAGATTATTATGCGGCGTTTTGCACTCACCCCAGGTTGGATTATCAACACTTTTCGTCTAAGGCGGCCGATCTACCGACAAGTCGCTGCGTATGGGCATTTTGGGCGCGCCGATCTTGATCTACCGTGGGAGCGCACTGACAGTGCGGGGGAGCTCCAGAGCGACGCAAAGCGGCTGAAGCTACTGTGAAAGCATCGAGCACGTAGCGGAGGTTCGCTTGGGCGAGGCAGCATCTTTTACAGAACGTCGCGTGCTCAGGGGAATGATCGATTGAGGATAGGAATCTTAGGGACCATATCGTGGAGGATCCCACCACGCCACTATGGGCCTTGGGAAACCGTCGTCTCTCACCTGACTGAGGGTCTCGTCGAGCGAGGTTACGACGTTACGCTCTTTGCGACCGGCGATTCCATAACGAAGGCCAAGCTTGAGTGGGTGTGTCCGCACGGCTTCTATGAGGATGAATCACTTGACGCTGGCGTCTATCAATGGCTCCATATCTCGAACGCCTTTGAAAAAGCGAGTGAATTTGACATCCTTCACAGTCATTATGACTTCTATCCATTGACTTTCTCGCGATTCACGGATACCCCTCTTTTAACGACCATACACGGATTCTCTTCGGAACGGATTCTTCCCGTATACAGAAAATACAGGGACAATTACTATGTGTCCATCAGCGACGCCGACCGCGCTGAAGGCTTAAACTACGTGGCCACCGTGTACAACGGGATCGAGGTCGACTCCTTTGACTATAGCGACGCTCCAGGTGACTATCTCCTCTTCTTCGGACGTATCTCTTTTGACAAGGGTACGCATCGAGCTATTGAGGTGGCAAAGAAAACCGGTATGACGCTCAAGATTGCAGGACTCGTTGCCAGCGAACATCGCGCCTACTTCGAAAAGCGCGTCAAGCCTGAGATTGACGGAGAGCAGATACAATATCTCGGCGTGGTAAATGAAGAAACGAAAAACGAGCTTTTCAAGCATGCGCTCTGCAGCTTGCACCTGATTTCGTTTGCGGAACCGTTCGGCCTTACCCTCGTGGAGTCTCTCGCCTGTGGCACGCCCGTCATTGCTACAAACAAAGGAAGCGTCCCAGAGATACTCGTCGACGGCAAGACCGGATTTATCGTCCACAACCTGCGCGACGCCGTCGACAAAGTAGGGCAGGTTCGCAGCATTCGAAGACAGAACTGCAGGAGACGAGCGCGGTGCTTTGATGTAGATCGCATGGTAGATGGGTACGTCAAAGTTTATGACACGATCATGGAGCGTGAAGCCAAACACTCGGCTGTCTAAGTGATGAACCTCACCAAGCTTCGGAGCGTCTACAGATACGTCTTGCCTAGCGACACGGCTGCGCTACTCTTCTATGCGTCTCTCGCTATCTGCATCGCGATCTGGAACGTCAACATCTTCATCAATGACGAGGTCACGCTCGCAGCGCAGCTCTACAATCTCGTACATGGCGCTCTTTCGATAGAAACAACGCCGACGAGGATCTACGAGGGTCTGAGTTTTGGATCGTCTGCTCCGATCCTCGGATTTTCCTTTGAAGGCCACATGTACGCCTTCTATACGCACGCTCTCGCTGTTTTTGCAGCGCCGTTTTACGCTTTCTTGTATCTCATTAGCGTCACCGTTGGAATTAGGCTCTTCTTCGCCTGTGTCTGGTCGTTTAGCATATTCATGGTCAGCTGGCTCTTGGGAAGGCTTTGGGGCAGGCCGAGACTCGGCCGCGACCTCGGTGTGATCGGTGCGCTCGTCCTTCTTATCATCAACGGCTACGTCGCGACGCTGTTGTCGCCGCTTATCTTCGACCAGTGGGGCGCTCTCATGGCTATCCAACTGTTCAATATCTTGGCAACCGCGGCGGTCGTACTTCTTTCACTGCGTATCTTCACGCGATACTTCGCAGATGGTCGCGTAGCCGCGTTCGGGGCAGCCTATTTACTCATTGCCACGCCGCTCACATTCTGGGCGGTCTCAGCGAAGGATCATACGGCATCAGTGTTGCTGATCGTAGCGAGCATTTGGTGCCTCTATACGTATCTTCTAGACGGAAAAAAGAGTTATCGCTACCTTTCGTACATTCTCGTCGGCATGAGTTTTTGGGTACGGGTATTTGACGCTGTTCCACTCCTTATAGCCATCATCTTAACGGATTTACTGACGTCAGAGGGGCGGATTAAAGCATTGATTACGGCGGCGGTGACGATCTCGCTCGCAATGGTACCGTACTTCATCAACAACTACCTGCTGTTTGGCAACCCCTTCTTGTCGCCTGTCTATCTGAGTGCGCACCTCGATATCGCTCAACAGACCTCCAGCGCCACAGCGAATACCGGCTCAACGCTCTTGGCCACGATCCAACGGATCCCAACGCTCTTTTTCAGCACATGGAATGTGCAAAGCTTTCCTGACTGGCCACAGCATCTCTACCATGCCTTGTTCTACATCAACATGCCAGTGACGCTTTCGCTGTTCCAGCTATGTCCCCTCCTAATAATACCCCTTTTTGCTGCAGTTCCGTACGTCACTCAAAAACTCATAAGATACAAGACGGGCGCGCTGCGCCTGAAGATAGATAAGAAACGTGCGATTGCTTTGACATTTTTCGTCTATATCATCGCGCACCTCATAATCTACGCGCCGATCCAAGAGCAGGGATTTGGACTTGACATGCGCTACTTTTTGCCCCTCTATATACCGCTCCTCTTCTTTACACTCGCAAGCATCCGTGGGGTTCTCGTATACGAGGCGCGAATCAAACGTGCGTTCGCAGCTGCTTGGACAATCTTCGTTGGCGCAGTGCTCGGCTATGCAGCACTGTCCGCGTCGGCGATCAGCGGTCTGATAAGTGCGTTGAGTTTCCCGTTTATTGGGACGCTCGGAGTCATCACCGCAGCCCTGATGGCCGTCTTTATGCCTTACTTCGTTGGCTACAGAAAACGAGCGAAAGAGCTGGCGCTTCTCGTAGGATTTGCCACGTTCGTCTCTTCATATTGGCTGGTTGTCGCGTGCTGGGTGTGGCAAAAGACCCCTATAGGCGTCGCCCGTCCCGGGATGATGCTCCCACTGGCGGAGGTTATCCATCGCATCATCATGGCCGCAATAGCGTCTTAAGCTAGGAAACGAGAGTCCCTGCTGTGCTTATCGTCCTCGCCGCCGTTTATCCCTCGGGTAATCTACATTGCGCTTTGGACCCTTTTTAACTGCCTCGCCATCGACATAGTCGTATCGATCGAGAAATCGATCGAGCTTGGACAGGAATCCATCTGAAGCTCCGTATTGAGGCGGGACCTCTCGTCTGAATTCTTGAGGCGGGACCTCTCCTCTGAAATCTTGACGCCGGCTCTGTGAGGTATATTGTGACGCGCGCTGTCTCTGAATAGCAGCACGCTCATCGTACGGCCGTTGTTGTGGCGGCATCCCGGGAGGCGCTTGCGCAACAGGACTCGGACGGACAACTCGCCTGACGCGCGGGGCGCGTCGCCGTCGTTCGGTCGCCGAATGGCTCAAAAGTAGGAGAAAGTAGAAGGCGAAAAGGACAGATCCGCTCAGAGTTGCTAGAAACGGCTTATCTGCTACGTTCAGAATAGTTATTCCGCCGAGTGCGAGCAGCGGGTATAGTAGTACGATACACATATGCGCGACGTTCTTGGTAAGATTGAGGGCGAAATAAATCAGTAATGTCGGAACAAAAAAGATACTGAAGAACGACACGATTTTAAAAAATTCGGAGAGCTTATAGAATCCAAATACTTGGGGCTCGAGAGGATTGGAACTGTACGCGACCAATACAAAAAGAAAGAATAGAAGGTAGATAAAAGCGGGCAAGCTCGCAAGATCTGAAAAACCGAGGACCGATTCGTCTTGGTCAGGTCTCTCGTATTGGGCTGCGCTGTTGTAGGGCTCCCTCATTAAACCACGTTATCTTAGATGTTTGGGCCTATTTAAATAATTTCATTTTTCGCTGTTTAGACGCAGGTTTGCATTCGGACGCAGCTCAGGAAGTCGTCTAGCGCACGCGTTTCCCAGAAGGAGTATCCAGAGTTGGGGGGGTGGAAGACGCCGCAGGTTTTGCGCACCTATTCGGTGCCGAAATGATTTTAATCGCAAGAAGAACGTTCACCGGTTTATATCCGGGGCAACCTGCGGACAAACGCGGCTCTTTTGTCGAGTAGACGGACACTTTCGCTGATCGCTTAGGTAAGCTATACGACCCAATAAAAAGAGCAAGAACCCGTCGTAGCTCTACGTCGTACGAGACGATTCGTGAATAGTCGCAATTGGCACCATGCGTGCTCGAAGAGTGAGTTAGCGATCGAGGATGTGAGAAACGTGTCCAGTGAAGAAATGGAACTTCCGTTTCAGCAGTCTTTTCGCAAAAGAATTCATCATCCGCCGTGTGTCCGTTATCTTTTGCGTCACGGTGTGCCCTCTGATATGGGGTGCGACAAGGCGCACGCACTCCTCGTACGATATGTGGTGACGAAAGGGCTTAACGAGGTACAAGGAACAAAAATGGCACAGACAATGACAAAGCACGCCGTTTCTTTGGGGGGTGTGTGGGGGGAATGCGACGTTCAGAAATTTGCGAAATGCCTTTCACATGCTCGAGACAACCCTGAAGCGAACCATTGGAGCCGTGAGGACATTTGGTCCAGCAAGAAACTCCGAGAGCGTGGAGCGTGCACTGGCTGGAGCTGTGAGTACTATCATCTAGAGTCGTGTGGCGAATCGAGTCACCAAAGTGGCGAGGCGGAGGCTCCGATGGAACAGGAGGCCCTCAGCTATTTGTTCAACAATCCGGAGAGTATCAGCGAAGGGCTAAGGCTGGGGCTCCATTCTGAGGGGTTTGTCGATGAGTATGGATGCAGAGATGGCACTTGTTTGCCTCTCAATCGCGTGCTCTGGCATGTATGTCGGTACCTCGCCTATCACGACCGACCGATCCGATGCAGCGCGATTTTGGCCAGCCTCTCCCGAAGCCCTGAGATGAGACCGTACGTGGATGAGATAGAACGGTACGTGCAGCGGCTTAAAAGCCGCCCATCGTGCTGGCACGGCCGATTTATCGAGTATTTGAACGTCATTGGGGCACACGGAGCACGCCTCCGAGCTCAAGATTTCGTTCGTCAAGCAGAGATCGCCTTAGCATCGAGCGCGCTTCCACTTGACATCGTCTTGAGCACTCTTGCGCAGCAATCAAGTGCCTTGTCTATCACGGCAAGCGACAAAAATCACCTCTTTGAGCAAGACCTCGATGACTTCATGACGAACCTTTTCTCTAAGAGGTGCGGCGTCATACCTACTCGCTCAGAGTAGCTAAACGCTTCCTTGGGTGGCGGTTGGAAGCCAGGTATGTTGTACATTGTCAATGCATCGTCCGCTGCGGAGGCCACGGACTTTAGTGCTTGGTGTGCTGACTTTGCCGCACAACGTCGTTTCTCCACATTATTCGTAAGTCGCAGAACAAGCAAGGACGACTTCACAGAGCGCGCGCTAGCACGACACTGCGGCGTCGATACGAAGGAGCTCTCGCGGTATCGTGAAAATGGCTTTCACTCGCAGGCGGATGCAACGATATTGGAACGGATAGTTGAAGCAGGAGAACGATTAAGCAGGCGAATAGCCCACCATCTTGTGGTCATCGAGGCAGATCCGGAAATGACCGTTACAGACGTGAGAAGCGCTGTGCGAACCGCGCAAGATCGAGTTGGCGCGGATAATGATCGACCAACATTGCTAATCCTTGATCAGTTGCCGGTTCCGTCGTCCGATAGCGGGAAACCCGTGGGTTCTGTTCGAAAAAGAGTCCCTTTAGACGAACACTTGCTGTTCGCAAGCTTGAAACGCCAGATGCAAGATCTCGCAGTGGGCATCATAGCGACCTTTTCGAGAAGTGGGACAGCAGGCGAAGCGTAATTCGAAAAAGATGAAGTAGACACAGCGCTTTTTCATACCAACTTACGGGGATTACCTGCCGCCGATTACACGTTAACGCTCAAATCAAAACACATGATGGTGAAGAGTAAAACATCTGAAAAAAAAGTCAATCAGCTTGATCTTGCACGAGAGTGGTACAAAAGGTACTATCCTCGATCTCGAGGGCACATAAATCGGCTTTTTGACGAGGCGGAAGGCGAGCATCCTTTAGACGAGACGAGCTGCAGTTACACACGAATATCGATTTTTGGGAAAGGCGGGGGGGCAATTGCCAATCCTGTCATCATTTACGAATATCCATATCGTCGATTTAGAACGCTTAATATGGAACCGATGGGCTTACAAAAGCACGGTGAGTTGGCGTTCGATGAAGATTCACCCGGGCCATGATTAAAGGACTTCTGTGGGTTCGTCGAACACCAACCATCGACTATCGTCATACAGAAAGCTACTTGTAACAAATTGAGCTAGTAGTTCGTTGGATTTGGCCGAGCTTTGCAATGGCACACATTCATCTTCCCGACGGCGTTCTCCCTATCCAGTGGGTCTTCTTTTGGTGGTTGCTAGCTCTTGCTTTGCTTGTCGTTGCTCTCGTCGCAACGAGGAGGCGCACTATCGCCATTCAGCGGCTAGCAACCGCTGGGATGCTTGCAGCGGTCTCTTTTGCAGTCTTCCAAATCAATATCCCGTTTGCAGGCGGCGTTCATATGAACCTCACTCCGCTGATAGGGATCTTAGCAGGGCCGGGCATTGGATCGCTAATTATCTTCATTGTTAACCTCTTAAGCGCCGCCGTAGGTCACGGGGGGTGGGGACTCGTGGGGGCTAACACAATCGTGAATATGAGTGAAATCGCGGTGGCTTTCTATGTCTTTAAAATGACAAGGGGCCGACTTGAGATGTTCACAAGAGGTGCCGTCGCTGCGATTTCGGGACTGCTCGTCGGCAACGTCGTTTTTCTTGCCGTTTTAGTAGTCTCAGGCATCCAAGGAAGTGAACTACACGGCGTCG
>JBAXDW010000025.1:0-12855 GCA_037140755.1 Methanobacteriota archaeon | reverse complement strand
ATCTTAGCACTAACGGGTGCCGACCACCGTGCAGCTGCGGTCATATAGATGTAAGACGTGCAGAACGTTCGTCGTCCTCAATGTGGCGTGTCTCCATTCTTTTTCGAAAAACGAGGCGCACAAGAAAGATTTTCTAAATGCCACAGGGACTAATGAGACGCTACCTGCTGTTTCTGAGCACGTGGAGGTGATAGCACATGATCTCTCTTCGGATGCTTGTGGGGATTAGTAGCACTACGAAGCAATTCTTCACAACATCATACGGCATTAGAGCATTGACCGCCCGGGCAAAAGCAGGGTAATTGAAACAAGGACGAACGAGTTCCCCCTGCCTCTCGAAAGATGGAAGGTGGAAGGATACAAAACGAGAGGTCCTTTGTCTCAGCTACCGAATACTCCTTTCGCATGTAGTCTTCAACCTCTTTCTCGCACTCGAATTTGTTAGCCGCCACACCTTTCGTAATAAGGTCCCACATGATCTCTTCAGAGTGACTCAGTCGGTTGGCGCGGTTTCTTAAATAAAGATCAAAAACAATAAAAATGCCGCCTTTTCTCAGTTTCTTCTTTGCTTCATGAAGAACCTGCGCCTTGTCAGTCGAATAGCACAAAGACTCAATAGCAAAGACAATATCATATGAACGGTCCTCAAACTGGCCCAAATCGTGATAATCCCCACTGTAAAAACGTAAGGTGGAATCTTCGTAAACCGCTTTAACGGCTTGCTTGCCAGATCCATCACATCGAATGTAGCTTGAGGGTAGTTGCGCGCCAGAATTGCACTGTTCGGACCCAATCCACATCCGAGTTCCAGCATGTTTGTGGCGTGCGTATCTGTAATGTACTCGCCAATTATTCTTGCCTGCTCTCTACAATCGCCCTTCTTTCGTTTGCCATCGTAACTGATCCCGCTGTGATAAAACCCCTGTCAATTGTAAAAAAGCCTGTAGGTAAGCTTGTTCAGCACATAGTAGGTAATTATGTGCTGTTTCTTTTGCGTTTCACTTATTATGCGCTCTATGTCAAATAGATTAGCGATCTGTTCGAGGGATAACTCAAGATTATCGCTATAATCAACGGTCTGCTGTTTCATAATAACGTCGGCAATTTAGTTAGATGCAGTTTCATAAATAAATACCACTATGCATAATTCTTATGAATACCAGACTACGCCACAACAGCGAAACACGCGGTCACAACAGGACCGACTCCTATGCTCACGACACTTGCGAGCGCGAACCTATGGCCAAAACTGAAGACTTGGGAGTTGCTTGGCAGATGTCCTGCAACGAGTAGTAGACGGCGCCGAGCACGGCCACTGCCGGCGCCAAATATCTTTAGCTCATGTCCGACTGAAGTGCATCAGCACCCTAGTAAAACAGGACAACGTTTAATTACTGCCTGTCGCACATTTCTTATGATGAACGACGAGGTAATATTCATCCCCCGTCTTGTCAGCTTCGGGCTCAGCGAAAAGGAGGCGCGGCTCTACCTTCACCTGCTCAAGTACGGCCCGAAGACCCCCTCGCCGCTCGCGAAATCGCTGAAGACCTATCGGGAGGACGTGCACCGCACGCTCAACGGTCTTATCGATAAGGGCATGGTACGTCCCTCGCTCGATTCACCAACAATCTACGCCGCGGTGGACCTCGACGCCGCACTCGAAGCCGCGGTCAAAAAGCAGGAGAGCGAACTGCGTGAGATGGAGGCGCGAAAGCAGGAGCTTCAGGAGCTTTCAAAGCAGCAGCGGTTCAGGCCGTCCGACGAAGTGAGTACGTTCAAGATCATCAAGAGCATTAAAGAACTCGTCGTTGCAATGTTACCCATTTTGGACTCAATGCACGAGGATTGGGTAATGGCCGTTCCAAGCTCCGCGGCAGTCGTTGCATCCCAGTTCGGCATTAACGAGGCCGCTTATAAATTTATCGAGCGAGGGGGAACCGTACGCGTCATCCTCTATGATATCACTTACCGCATCATCGACACAGTGCAAGAAATGATGGACCACGGCGAAGATGTACGCCACTTCGGCCATGAAGGGATAGTTTTCACAATATTTGACAAGGCGATTTGCATGAGCGGGATTAATGCCGATGTCACGAGTTTTTCGCTGAATCAACGCATTGCGGCGCTGTGGACTGATGACCCTACGTATGCCCGATACCTCATGTCCACCTTCGAAATGCTTTGGGGGCAGTCAATTCCCGCGGCAGAGCGGATAAAAGAGGTACTGAAAGAAGGCCCGCCACAGGCGTAAGAGATTGCCTTGCGTCGAGCAGATGCTCCGGGTGGCTGTCGGCACAGGCAAGAACGACAATACCGCGCCTTTGCAACAACGCCCCATCGACGCACGGCGAGAGGCCTAATCGTCTTTTTTCAACACGTGAAGATAATAGCACCCGATCTCGCTCCGTATGCTTATTGGAAGAAGCAATAGATGTATAAAGTTTTTAACAACATCGTATGGCACAAGGGTATTCACGACGCACGCAAAGGCGGGATTGCTGAAGTAGAGACGTGCGATAAAGTTGAGTCGCATCACAGAAGGAAGAACGTTCTGTGATAAGTCCTTGCGCTCAATTATGGTAAATTCCTTTCGCATGTAGTTTTCCACATCAGCAACGCTCTCAATTTTATCGCAAGAAAGACCCTTTTCGATAAGTGCCCACATGGTTTCCTCAGATGAGCTAAATCCGCCGACGCGCTCCCGCCGGTACCCATCAATAACGATAAATAGGCCACCAGGCCTCAATCTTGTTTTAACCTCCTGCAAGACTTTCAATTTGTCCGTCGAGCAGCACAGTGACTCAATTACGAAGACCAGATCGTAGGAATTCTCTGGAAGGGCACTCAAGTTGTGGTAGTCGCAGAATCGAAAACGCAAGTTAGGAGATGTCGTGTTGTGGCGCAGAGGTTTATTCGATATGTCAATTGCATCAAAGAGGATCTGGGGGTTCCGACGCGCGAGAAATGCGCTATTAGCGCCTAAACCATACGCGAGCTCCAGCACGTGCCCGGCTTCAACATCGTGAAAGTACTTCTCAACTAATCGGGCAGGCTCTTTGAGATCCCCTCTCTTGTGCTTACCATCGTAACTGATCCCGAAGTGGAAGAACCCATCCCGATCGTAAAATAGTTGTGAAATTCTGTTCGCCTTATAGTAGTCGATGATTTGCTGCTTCCCTTGAGGCTCATTTATAATCCGAGGCACGTCGAAGAGCCGATATACCTGTCTTAGGCGTCGGGCCAAATCATCATCGTTTTCTGCGGAGCTGTATCCCATGCATCAACTAGTAGCAGTTGCGGTCATTTCAAGCCGCGATGACTCTTTTTTCATTGGTCTTGTATTTTCCATCGTAACTGCTCCCGTTCATAAAACCCATCTCGATCAAAAAGAGTGGAAGAGGGAGCCTCACTGTTGTGCAATAATTAACGAGACGCAGGATATCTTGGAGCTTATTAGAATTTTTTGGGACGTCAAATATTGCTCGAATTTGTTTTAAGTGGAGTTCGAGGTTATTGTTGTGTTTAGGCGCAGGAGGTTCCGCTTTTCCTAAAGCTCCGCAATTAGGGTCTCTTCGCGTCACGTTACGGGGCCCCCCAAACGGCAAACGGAAGTATGTATACAACGCACGCGACTCCCACAAGATAAGGAAAAAAGGTATTAAACGTGCGAAGCCGCTTTTGCACATTTTGGACACTTGGTGCTTTCAAAAGGGGTAAGGCGGTAACGACGACGACGACGCCCCAAACGGTGATCGGAAATATGTAGGCAACGCCGACAACGCCGACAAAAAACGGTAGCAGCGACGTTATAGCCGAGAGGAGGAGGAAAATGGCGCCAACAGATGCTGCTAAGCGCACGCCATACTTCGCTGCGAGGGTAGGATAACCGACCTTCAAATCTCCTTCCAAGGTCAGAATGTCCTTAAGCACGTTCAAACCAATAGCGCCGCCCGCAATCAAACAAACGAATGAGAGCGACGCAGCGTTGATTGTTTGAAACACGACCGCCCCCGCAAAGAGAACAATCGTCGCTCCGAGGTACCCCATAACCAAGTTGCTCAAAAACCCAGAAAATCGTTTTATCACACGAGGGTAGAGTATGAAAAGCGCGACGTTCAGTGCGACAATGCCAAACGCGACTACGTTAATCATCAATGAGGTCGCGAGCCCCGCAAGAAACGTCAGCGCAGAAAACCGAATCGCGCGCGCCGCCGAAATCCGTTGTGCGGGGATAGGCCTTTCCGGATGCGTAAGGGCGTCGGAATCTCGATCGTAGTAGTCGTTTACCGCCGCGCTTCCCGCAGTAACTAACGCCACGGTAACGACCGCTAAAACCATACGCTCTAGCTCGTAGAAGCCCTTTTGGAACGTGACGATAAAGAGGACACACACTAGGTCGAGCACAAGAATATAAGGCAGCCGTATGAGAGCGACGTACGGTCGCACTTTCTGACCCAGTTGCATGTTTCTCAGATGCATCTAGCAATATTGCCTATAAGTAAGTTCTTGTCTCACGCTCACTCCAGCGACATTATATTGCTGTCTGCTTGGTTCTAATAAGCACAATTAAAAAAAATACGAATTGCGAATGGTTTAGGTCCACTGGTTTTCGGCGATAGAAACTATTTTTCGAAATATGCTAGACCGAGAATGTGCGTTGAGGTAGGACGTAAGGCGAGCAGGCACCCAGATGCACAAAACAGACTTCTCGCGACGCGGTTCCTAGAACACTCCGGTGTTAGAAAAAAAAGCCTACGGATTCGAAATTACAGCGCTGGACGCAAGCCGAGGGTGCACGACTGCGTCGGAATCGGCACGCATAACGGCAGTTGTTCTTTGTCCTACACTCTGTCCACGAATGTACAGTAACTTTTTGTCACACATTCGCACGCAAAGACTGTCTCACGCGGCCTTAAGAATCTTTTTTGCGCAGTCTGAAGTGGAGGTGACTACAATGGCAAACGAGCAATGGACGAGACTCGAACGCGACATCGCCATTATTGAACAGACACTTCGCGCAATGATCGAGATTGATCATGCTGTGGCAAAACTGCCCACAGACGACGCTCAGCAAAGCACCGACCAAGCCATCTTGATGCGATGATCCAAGAAAACAGCGTGTGCTACTATGGGCTCCGTGTCGGTTGCCCTTCCACGATGAATCCCGACTGTCGACAGTGCGCAGAGCGCTTGACCCACGCTGCCAATCAAGTGCTACACTCGATGGCAGCAAGTGATGCTGCGACAAGTAACGATTCAAACCAGGGCCCTGTCGACAACCTTTTCTCTGAAAGGAGCATCCTTAGTGCAAAACCGCGAATATTATAGCTTGCCGTGTATAGGCTGCGCGAGCGTTTGGCTAATCGACCACACAGGGACGCAAGACCCTCCGGTTACCTGCTTTGATGAAGCTCTCGAAGTGAGTGGCGCAAGAAGCGTCAACGACACGACGGGTCTGCGTTTCCCTCTGACATCTCAGAGACTAAATAAAGCGTGTGAACAGGAAATAAATTCGCGGATCAACTACCGTAAGAAATAGCGATGGAGGTAAACCAATGCCAACTGGAATCGTGCTCGGTGGTGGCGGGACGCTCGGAGATTTCCAAGTAGGAGCTTTGAAATTTCTGTACAAAAAGGGTATCCTGCCTAACATCAAATGCGTCTATGGTACGTCAATTGGCGCGATCAACGCGGTGATCGTCTCGACAGGCAAAGGCTGCGACGATAGGTTGGAGAGATACTGGTCTGAGGATGTGATTGGTCGCGAAGACTTGGTTCCCCAACACAATTGGTCCGAAAACATCGCTCCGATACTAAAAGCCTTTATGGATTCGGAGAAACACTCAAAAGATCCTGTGGGTGGCCAAATCCGTGTCATGGGGCGCATTAGAGCGATATCAGCCCTTATCCAAGAGTCAAAGGAAGATTCACTTCGAGCTATTGTTAGCGGAATCGACGACTTGGAAGACATGATCGGAACTGCAGTAAGGGAGAGCGCTCTCTACACAGCGGATAAGCTAAAGCAACGGATGCTAGACAAGATCGACGATATTGAAAAAGCGTTGGACCCAGAAATTGTATTCGGTCTTTACGCAACAAACATAGAAACGGGGCAAAAAACGTGCTTCTCCAACGACAACAAGCTGCGTGGCACTGTCGGCGATACGCTTTACGTGCCCTGTCAATCGTCGAGCTTGCTCGTCCAAGCAGCCCTTGCTTCAGCAGCAGTGCCGGCGCTATTCCCGCCGGTCGAGGTGTGCGGAAGCTATTATATCGACGGTGGTATGCGAGAGATTGTTCCCGTCAAGGGAGCTATTGAGAGCGGCGCCGACACTATCTATGCCATCCTTTGCCTTCCACGTCTTGCTCACCAACGAAAGTATGCTTTTTTGAACCTGAAGAGCCAAGGCGGGGCGAAAAAGAGCACGGATTGGACCACGAGCAACCTGTTCGATGTTCGGCCTGAGGATTGGGTCGTGAACAACAGGAACTGGGATCCGAAGAGCGACGAATGCGATGTGCTCGACATCGCAAATCGAACCGCCGCGATCCTATTGGATGAGCTCACTGAAGGCGATCTAGATGCAACTGACAATACAGGTAAAAAAATCGAACCGATTGTGATTGATCCGCTGATCCCGGTTCACGGCTTGACACAGCTCAACATAGGTCTCCTAAAAATTAATGCAGATCAAGGCTATATGCGGGCGTTCGACGTAGTTTGTGCGCCGAAATCACTGTACGAGCAGTGTGAGCAACTCACGGCGGAGATCACGTTAAGACGAATAAAAATCTGGACGTTGGAGCACCAACTCATCGAAGAATGGTCGCAAGTAAAAGACAAGTCGCTGTTTACCGTGAGACCTCTTTGGGATGTGATATGCGCGTGCCGCGTCTTGCATCATTTATGCGCAAATGTGGTTGATACATCAATTCTGTACGAGATCCGGCGAAACAAGAAAGAGCTGAAGGCGCGTCTCGAGAAGCGATTTGCTATCGTCGCATCCAGCTCACTTTCCGACGAAGACAAGAACCTTGCGCTTCCCGACGACTATGAGAAGATGTACCTGTGTTGGGAACCACACAATTGGGATCTCGAGGGACGAAACAAGAAACCGCTAATAGACACTCCGTGGGATCAGCTTGACCTTGGCGAGTGGGGCTCCGACGTAATTGAGGACGATTGGCCCCTCGGATATCCACAAGTTGACTGCAAATCACGCTCCTTGTGACGATACTCGGGGTAACGTGACGACAGACTGGCTGCATTCGAGCCCCAAAAGAAACGGGCGAAGTCGTTGTGTCGGGGTATGTCTCCCGATCAGACCGTGAAGAGATATTGCCCAGCATCCTCCCTAGTCCTGGGTCGCTTGCCGAAGAAGGAGGGCTGCTGGAGCGCTGCCCGATCCGCTGCAAAAAGGAGATATTGCCTGACCGCCTGCAAGTATCGGTCAGAATGAACAGACAGGATAGCAGGACAAGCACCGTGCTCAAAGTCGGAGGTAGCCTAATGGAGGTGGCCGAGGACTTGATTACCTACCTGGTTGCTGCTCACGTTGACGCGCTCGTGGTGCCGGGCGGCGGACCATTTGCACAGACTGTCAGACACTATGCAGGCTGCATCAATGAAACTACCGCTCACTGGATGGCCATCCTGGCGACGAATCAATATGGCTTCTATCTGGCCTCATCGGGAGCAGCATTGGTTGAGGATCTCCGAGCAGTTGAAGGTGGAGTACGCATCCTGTTGCCGTTCAAAGTACTGTACGAGCGTGACCCTCTACCTCACTCCTGGAACGCCACTGCCGACTCCATCGCAGGTTGGGTTGCCCATGAACTCAACGCCGATCTCGTCATAGCGACCGATGTCGACGGGATCTTCTCAGCAAGTAGGGTGATTTCAACCATCGCAGCTAGCGACCTCACGTCAGAGACGTGCGTAGATGCGTTCCTCCCTGAGCTCTTGGTTAAGTACGAGTTGAACTGCACAATTGTGAACGGCCGGCACTTTCAGCGTGTCCTGGACGCTATCCAAGGACGAGACACGATCGGCACGACCATTATTGGACGAAAGTAGTTTATAAAAGTCGTTGCTCTATAGAGTAGAAACAGCCAATTCGGGTAATTCTCACTTATCAATTGAAACGTGGACGGAGACGATTAAACATGGAGAAGACGTGTATATCGTGCGGCGCACGGATAGCCAAGGACAGCGGCATATCGTACCCGTGCCCCTCGTGCGGAGAGATCATCACGCGGTATAAAAAATGCAAGAAGCTGAGCAATGCGTACCGATGTTCATGTGGATTCGGAGGCCCTTAGATGGGAGAAGTAGCAGTGCAGCTAAAGATAATGCCAAACAGTCCTGAAGTTGATCTAAAAAGTTTAAGCGATCGCATTACCTATCAGGTCGCACAGTGCGGGCGGATTTACAGCTACGAGGTGCAACCCATTGCATTTGGACTCAAGGCGTTGATACTCACGGTTATCGTTGAAGACAAAGAAGGCGGAACGGAAGCGGTTGAAGCGTCCATATCGGAAATCAAAGAGGTAGAAAGCATTCAAGTCGTCGCTGTGACCAGAATGCTTTGACGCGCGTGGTCGACGGCGGTCTGCTCGCAGCAATGCACCGACCGGGATTCGAACCCGGGTTGTGGGCTTTCTTCACGCGTTGGAAGGCCCAAGTCATAGCCACTAGACCATCGGTGCGCGATGCAAAACTACTTTAATAGAACGTATATTAATGCTTTGCACAACTTACGGAGAAAATGTCTCGACGACGGAAGAGAAAGGCGTTTATTAACGACATCGTTTTGCAGCGCGTAGAACGGCTCTTCGACGAGGCCTTCGTCGAGTTTCCCGCCCACGCGCGAAGAAGTGATCGCTACGTTGAGCTAGCTCAGAAGCTAGCAACGAAGTATAGGGTACCTCTCGGAAAGACGTATAAAATGCGTTTTTGCAGAAACTGCGGAGCGTATTTCGTATACGGCGCGAATGTGCGCGTACGAATAAAAGAGAAACGAACGGTTATTACGTGCTTGAGGTGTCACGACCTGAGGCGCTATTAATGAAGGTTCACCACCAAATGACCAGAAGAAGCGAAAAGCAAAAACTCAAGGCGCTCTCCACAGAGCTCGTCCCAACGCTCTGGATCGGCAAGAATGGCGCTAATGAGGCGATCGTGCGTGAGCTGAAGCAGCAACTCAAGTTACGAAAGATGGTCAAAGTGCGGATCCTCAAGACTGCCTTGCTCGAAGCGAGTCGTGATGAGATCGCGCGCGAACTTGAGCAGGCGTCGGGTGCGCAGTTGGTCGACTTGAAAGGCGCCACTGCCGTGTATCTTTCACCGTACCGAGTCAAAAAGACGCCGAAAAACAGTTTCGCGCATCAGAGAAAATGATATAAGTAAAAAAGACTTAAAGACGCTTGATTCAAGCAAGAAGACCAATTTGGGAGATTAAATGACCACATTGTACGACGTTTCAGCAAACAAACTAATCGAACTGACTGCAACGAAGCTCAAGGATGATGAGCGATTTACGCCTCCAGAATGGGCAGCGTGGGTAAAAACGGGGATGCACAAGGAGCGCCCACCACAAAATGATGATTGGTGGTACATACGCTGCGCCGCGCTTTTGAGGCGTATTGCGATAGATGGCCCCGTCGGCACGCAGCGACTCCGCTCGGTCTATGGGGGCAAGACCGACAACTCGTCAAGGCCCGAGCGTTTCGTTAAGGGTAGCGGTTCAGTAATTCGAAAAGCGATGCAGCAGCTCGAAATCGCGGGGTTTGTGAGAACAACCCCAAAAGGCCGCGAAATCTCGTCAGAGGGTCGTTCGTTCCTAGACAACAGCGCATACGAGCTCTCACAAAGCGCATAGCTGACGCGGAGCTTGATAATTATGGACGATGACCTTGAACAAATACGGAAGCGGCGCCTCGAACAACTCCAAGCGCAACAGAGCGGTCTGCAAGGACCGTCCACCGAGGAGATAGAACAAGCAAAGGCCCGAAGGAATGCACTTCTGCGACAGGTACTCACGCCAGAAGCGCGCGAACGGCTCAATAGCATCAGACTGACTCGTCCCGACTTTGCAGACTCCGTGGAAGCACAGCTTCTAGCACTGCATCAAAGCGGAAGACTGACTGGACAGATCACCGACGAACAACTCAAGCAACTCCTCAAACAAATCGCCCCCAAGAAACAGAACATACGCATCACGCGCAGATGAAAGCCGGCGTTTTGTTCAGCGGGGGCAAGGATAGCTCGCTCGCAGCCATCCTTCTCAGCCCTTTTGCGCAAATTGAACTTGTTACGATGTCCTTCGGAATCGTGCCGAACGACGCAGCCGCAGTGGCGCGCGCACTCGGGTTCCCCCATGTAACGATCAGCCTTGAGGAAGAGCTCGCAACGACGTCCGTCGATGCGATGATCAAGGATGGGTACCCTAACAGGGGCATCAATCATGTGCATAAAACGGCGCTTGAGTATGCAGCGGAACGTTATAGCTTCGTGGCTGATGGCACGCGCCGCGACGACAAGGCGCCGCTCTTGACCTTGCAAGAGGCGCGAAGTTTAGAGGATCGCTTGCGCGTCGACTATATCCGGCCGCTTCTCGGCTACGGACGACGAGCGATTGACGCTCTTACCGCGGCGCATCTAGAGGTCACGTACGGCGAATGTATCTCGTTCGACTATGAAGTCGAACTGAGGCGACGTATGGCGATTTCATACGGTCACGACGCCGTGCACCGCGTTTTCCCGACACGGCATCTCCAATCGAAGGTCACAAAACGAAAAACCGCGGCTTTCTAAGCAGTGCAGGCGTAAACGATTATTAACGATGAATGGCTATAGGCTACTCTGATCGTAAGGATGTTTAAAGTGTCGAGCAACCCAACGACTTCAGCCACAGAGGGACTGCAATGAGCAAAGTAACAAAGGGGAAGAAAAAACGGCTCGCGAAAGCGACAAAGCAGAACAGGCGTGTGCCGGGGTGGGTGATTGTGCGAACAAACCGCACTGTAAACACCCATCCGAAGAGAAGGCACTGGAGGCGCAGTCACCTTAAGGTGTGATCGTCCATGGCGAAAGATACGAAAATAGAGGAGGAGCGTGTATACACTATACCGCTCAGAGCAGTAAAACACTCGCCGAGGTGGAGACGCAGCAAGAAGGCGATGTCAGAAATTCGCCAGTACCTCGCCCACCATTTGAGCGCAGAGCCAGACAAAGTCAAACTTGATCGATCCATCAATGAGAAAGTCTGGGAGAGAGGCTCGAGCAATCCGCCGAACAAGATCACTGTGCGAGCAATGAAATTCGACGACGGCGTCGTTGAGGCAGAACTCGCGACCGAATCGTAAGTGAGCGCACCGAGCAACAAACGTGCGTCTCGAGGCTATAACGTGGTCAAGCGCATTACGATAGGCGGAAGTGCCGTGCTCGGCGTTTTTGGGACATGTACTGAAGACTTCTTACTCGCTGCGCCGCCGACGACCGATGAAGAGCAGCTAAACTTCTCACAGGAACTCGAAGTGATCACTATACCGCTTCTCGTAGGTTCGAGTTCGGTTGTGGGGTCGCTCGTGGCTGGAAACTCGAACGGATTTGTTGTTTCCGGTATTACATTGAGAAGTGAAATAGCGCTACTTGAAGCACTTGCCGAAGGCATGAACGTGCGAAAGCTCCCGGGGAGGATCAATGCGGCAGGAAACGTCATCCTCACAAACGACACTGCAGCTCTGATACACCCCGGCTTGATCGCTCGAGCTGAGCGAGTTATTTCCGAGACCTTAGGCGTAGACGTGCAGCGTGGAACGGTAGCCTTCTTAAAAACAGTCGGTATGGCTGCATGCGCCACCAACAAAGGCGTCTTAGCACACCCAAAGGCGACAGAGGGTGAGCTTTCGAAACTGGACGAGACGTTTGGCGTTCCCGTCAACATCGGCACCGTGAACTACGGATCCCCGCTCGTGGGTTCTGCGCTCCTCGCGAACTCGAAGGGCTACGTCGTTGGTATGGAGAGCACGGGGATCGAGCTCGGACGGATAGAGGACTCACTAGGGTTTCTGTAAACGTCAAAAGCGCCTAGCATCCACTGCGCCACGTGGTTTGGATAGCTATTTAACAGATAACCTCGCGAATAACTCACTGATCAAGTGAGCGCTCGACACGAGCACGTAAGCCCAATACACAGACGCCGATGGCGTACAAAATGCCCCTATTCATGGATGATCTAAGCATGGAAAGAAAAACATTTCAAATAATGGGTTCCTTCAAAGCAGGACGTTCGTGGGAACGCTTTACAAAAAAAGTCTCGAGCAACAACGAGAAAAATGCCACCGAAAAGCTCTACTCGCTCATTGGCAGCGAACACGGCTTAAAGCGGAATTTAATTCGAATTGAATCTATCGAAGTTGAAGACGTGTGATACCATGGCGAGCGAACAAGAAGTGCGCGGATTAATAGGCCAACTGCAACAATCTGAGTCAGAAGCCCGTGCCTACGAGCAACAGATGGAGATCGTCAGCTTCACCATCAACGAGATAGACAATGCGGTTACCGCCGTGGAAGCGCTATCGAAACCGGATATAGGTAAAGAGACGCTCATACCAATTGGGGCAAACTCGTTCGTCTATGGCACCATCCCTCAGACAAACAGGGTCATAATTGGACTTGGAGCGAATGTCTCCGCCGAAGTGGACGTCACCGATGCAGTGTCATACCTTACCGAGCGAAAGAAAAAACTGACTGAGATGCAAGGACAGTTCGCCGCTCGACTGAACCAGATCAGCTCCCAAATCTATGCGCTCCAATCGAAGTTGCAGGCAGTTCAATCGCAGCAAGAG
>JBAXDW010000024.1:0-13006 GCA_037140755.1 Methanobacteriota archaeon | reverse complement strand
CAAAGCCCGGCATACCAAGGAATCCCGCAGCTTTAGACGCAGCGGCTGATGCAACCGGGTTCGTCGTCGTTCCGGCTCCTGGTTGCAGCACAGTATCAACGATGTATACCTCTCCGTTACTTGTGGTAACGTTCTTTGTTACTTGTGCAACGGAAGTGCCGCCTTGAAGTCGCACTGCAGTGCCGTTTACTGTCCAACTAATCTCGTTTCCTGCGAGCGTTGTGGCGTTCCCACTTTTCGTGAGGTTGACTTTACCGTCTATTACGTGGCTCTTGAGGAGCGTTGCGAGTGCCGTCGTATTGTTTGCATAAGCGGCAAGCGTTGTGGCGTTAAGCTTCTCAAAAGCAGCGTTATCCGGCGCGAAAACTGTATAGTTTTTGAGAGTGTTGTTGAGCGTAGCTGTTAAGTTCGTCGCGTTAAGATATTTCACTAGATCTGACAGCGTGGGCGTTTCTTTTGCCTTCACCACGATCGTATTCTGAGGACCTACTACCACTGCGGTTTGAGCCGATGTGATACTGGTTCCAGCTATAACACTTAGAATTACTAAGGTTGCCAATACAGCAGAAAAGGACTTTTTACTGACCATTTTTCACCTCCAATATAAAGTTAGCTTTCTATACGTGATTAGCGTATGCAATAAGCTTTATTTTTTCAACGAATCCGCCTCTAATAGTTTCAAGAGGTTCTCCATTGCCCCCAACTCGCCTTATCAGCGTTCAGTGGCTTTGAAGTCACTTCTCTTGAGCGAGACGTCATTTGATAAGGAATCTGAAGCAATAAAATCTTTTTGGTTAGCGCGTAAATAGGCAAACAGATCTTTTTTGTGCGTTTTTCTGTAAATATGGGGTAATGCCTATTTTCGTTCTCCATCGCTCAACGCAGAATTGCTTTGGATAAAGAAACGTTCAATGAATGGCATATAACCAAAAATAGCATATTGTTTTATATCTGCACCGAGAAAAGAACAGCGGAGAAGTTGACATGTCTTGGAGGGAAATAAGCCCGTTGAGTAATATTCGCAGCAAGATGGATGGACTCTTAGAGGATACTGACATCGACGATTATACTGGGCCAATCACCGCAACGCCACCCGTCGACCTAATAGATCTCCCTGGAGAAATCGTTGTTTTAGTGGATCTTCCAGGAGTTAGCAAGGACGACGTGAAGCTTGAAGGCAGCAGCGACTTGGTAGAAATCACAGCGGAACGGACTTCAAAATACGACAATGATGAACATCTCATGAGAGAACGCGCGCCACGTGAGTATTACCGATCTATCAAACTCCCGACGACTATCGATGATGCTGCCGCACGCGCAAGCTTCTTCAACGGCGTGCTCGAAGTTCACCTGCCAAAGATTGGAATAGCTGACAAGAAGCTCATCTCTATTGAGTAATCCAGCTTATCGCTGAAGCAGATTGACGGCATCAGACTGGTTCGCTCCTCATCTTGTGCTCAGTGGGGGTAACTCTCATCATCGCCGTCATATTGAGATATAGACCATTTAGACGATAAATATTCCTTCTAGGCTCCGAAGGTGCTCACGCAAGCCACTTGTGATTCGCTTGAGAACTGAAGCATTTACAGTGAATAGTATCCCTCTCATAAAACAGGGAGACGATCTGACAGATTTTTTGCGGGATGTCGTCCTTCAAGACGGAGATATCGTTGTCATTGCTTCAACGATAGTGTCGAAGGCCGAAGGATTGATGCGGAGTTTGGAAAGTTTTACTCCAAGCGAGCGGGCTCGCAGGATCGCTGCGGGACTTCAAGAGGATCCGCGCTTCATTGAAGCTGTGCTTGGCCAATCCACTGAAATCCTGATTGAGAAGCCGTTCTTGCTAGTTGAAAGCAAATTTGGTCAGGTGTGCGTCAACGCAGGGTTGGACCGGTCAAACGTCGAAGAAGGTTTTGTCTTACTCCTTCCGGATGATCCCTCTCAGAGCGCTTGGCGGATACGCACACGAATAAACGAGCGCTATGGCAAGAACGTGGCTGTGATAATCACTGATACTTGTGGTCGGTCGTTTCGAGAGGGACAAACTGGCGTTGGTATAGGCTTTGCTGGAATTGCTTCTATGAAGGACTGGCGCGGCACGAAAGACCTCGAGGGGAAAACGCTAGAGATAACCAATGAGGGCGTCGGCGATGAGATAGCGGGTCTGGCAAATCTAATGATGGGGGAAGGAGCAGGCGGTACCCCGATTGTGATCGTGCGGGGTATCACCTATGAGGACTGCGAGTGTAAGGTGTTTCGCTCAAAGGAAACGGATGTGATAAGGAAAGCTATCAACGACGCAAATAAACAAGGTCACGCGTAGGTTATGCGGGACCTCTATATTCTCTTTTAGTGTTTTTCGAGACTGCCGGCATCAGTGGAAATAGCGCACGCGCGGCGTGCTCATGTTTGCGATTTGCTAGCAAAATTTGGCGGGAGGATGCAGATTTGGAATCAAGTCACAAGTCACAACGAGATGCTGTGGCAATACGAGAAGCGGTAAAAGACGATTTATCAGGTATTCTAGATCTCTATGCCCAGCTCTTCTCAAATACAGATCAAGCTTCGCTGAATAGCAAAGAGCTACTGCCTGCACACTATGAGGCATTTTTGGAAATCGAACAGAGCCCGAACTGTGATCTATTTGTAGCCGAACGGGCCGGAGTTGTCATTGGGACGCTCGCGATCACAATTATCCCAAACGTGTCTCATTGCGGCAGACATTGGGCAGTGATCGAAAACGTCGTAGTGGATGAACGAGCTCGAGAATCGAGCGTTGGGACCGCAATGATGCAGCACGCAATCGCTCTTGCTCGAGCGCAAGGGTGTTTCCGTGTAGTTCTCTCAAGCAGTGTGCACAGAGAAGGCAGCCACAAGTTCTACAAAAGCCTTGGATTAGAGGCCTTTGGCTACAGCTTCAGCGTGTTTTTGCCATAGGATAAGAAGAAATAAACCTAGCTTGAAACCTAAACGCTAACAGGTTGAGCCGTTCTGCTTGGAACCACTCTCGCGGTCGTTCTCTCGTGCAGGCCGCTGCAGTGTGTATTCTAGGCAGGAATAGAGCGTCCCGGCCGGGATTTGAACCCGAGTCTTGAGCTCCGCAGGCTCATAGGATATCCACTACCCCACCAGGACTCGCGTATTTCTATATCTCTAACGGTATAAATCGGTTGTTCAATCAAAGTGTTACCTGGTTAGTCAGCTTGACGTATCTCGTTATGTCGGTACCGACCTCCGATGTGGTCGAGCTCCCCCCTAGGTCGAACGTTCTCACTTTGCGGGCGCGCAGATTGCACTCGATTGCCTGCATAACGCCGCTCGCAGCTTGAGTCGCACCGAGACTCTCAAGGAGCATTGCCCCGGCCCAGATTGTCGCAATCGGGTTGACCTTGTTTAAGCCCTTATATTTTGGAGCCGAACCGTGTATCGGTTCAAACATTGACGTTCCGTTCGGGTTTATGTTGCCACCTGGAGCAAGCCCAAGTCCACCTTGCACCATAGCCCCGAGATCCGTAATAATGTCTCCGAACAAGTTCGGAGCGACAACGACGTCAAACCATTCCGGGTTTTTAACGAGCCACATAGTCATTGCATCGACGAGATTGAAATCTGTTGTTACGTCTTGGTAACCTGCGGCGGTTTTGCTGAATATCTCACGCCAGAAGCTGTAAATGTCCGTCATGGCATTCATCTTGTCGACGCTCGACACATGTTTCTTCCTTGTTATGGCCAAGTCAAAAGCGTACTGCATGACGCGCTGCGTTCCCTCAGCTGAGATAAGCCCGACTTGATACGCTATTTCGTCACTGTCAGAGTCGATATCGAGGCCAAACTTGACGTTATAAAGGTTGCGGATTACTTCTGCATCGCGATGCACGCGGCCTCTTTTGGTGCGACCGCCAACGCCTATATAGAGGTCTTCAGAGTTTTCGCGCACTACAACATAATTGATATCTTCGGGGCCTTTGTCTCGAATTGGCGTCTCTACGCCCTCCAGCAGCCGAATAGGGCGGAGATTTATATATTGATCGAAATAGAATCTCAGTGCGAATAGCACGCCGCGCTCGAGCACTCCCGATGGGACACGCGCGTCTCCGACTGAGCCAAGGTATATCGCGTCGTAGTCGCTCAGTTCTTTGAGCGCATCTTCTGAAATAAGCTCTCCAGTAGAGAGATAGTGCTCTGCTCCAAATGGATACTCTTTCCACTCAATGTTGAATCCGTAGTTGTCGCCAGCTGCTTCGATAACTTTCTTTCCTTCTGCAATGACCTCCGGGCCGACGCCGTCTCCAGCGATAACAGGGATTTTATACGTCTTCATTTCCACCTCACCACGCAGTATTCAGCAAATCGCTGTTATAGTAATCACTATAAATACCTAGTCCCTCTCGAGTTCGCGCGGCTCTCGACTTTCAAGCTGCGCAGTGTTTTTTATGTACTGAACGAGGCCCCCAGCATCTATGATGTTCTTAATAAACGGCGGAAAGGGAGTTATTGGGATCTCCTTGTTCTGCGTCTTGTTAGAGATGTTGCCCCCCCCTAAATCAACATAGATGATATCCCCATCCTCAATTTCGGTCGTATCGCATTCAACAACCGGAAGTCCAATGTCTATGGCATTTCGAAAAAAGATCCGCGCAAATGAACGAGCGAGCACGACGCCGACATTGTCTTTTAGAGCCAGAGGAGCGTGCTCTCTTGAGGAGCCGCAACCGAAATTTTCTCCGCCGACGACGACATCACCTTTGCTGACTTGACTCGCAAAGTTAGGTCGTACGTTTTCGAAAGCGTGCTTTGCGAGATCTTTTGATGAGTTGAGCACCAGATACTTGCCTGGGATAATTGCATCCGTATCGACGTTATCTCCAAACTTCCACACTCTGCCTGTGATATGAGCCTTTGATCTCGTCATGTCCCATTCCTAATGCGTTCTCGGATCAGCTATTACCCCATTGACAGCAGACGCCGCCGCGGTCGCAGGGGAACATAGATATACGGCAGCCATCGGGCTACCTTGTCTGCCAATGAAGTTGCGGTTTGACGTGCTGAGGCCAACCTCCCCCGGACCGAGTATGCCAAACGACCCACCCATACACGGACCGCAACAAGGGGCTTCAACAAGAGCGCCGCTGTCGGTAAAGATATCGATAAGACCTGTTTTTAACGCCCTCTGATACTCGGTTCTTGAAGCGGGAATCACAATCATTCGCACCCCGCGCGCAACTGTCTCTCCCTCTAATAGCTCAGCTGCTGCTTTAAGATCTTCATACCGGCCGTTTGTACACGAACCGATGAATACTTGGTCTATGTGATAGCCTTCAACGTCCGTGACTGGGACCACGTTATCGACCTGATGGGGCTTTGCAACCACGGGGACCATTTCGCTCGCGTTGTAGCGACGCAACACTTTCGTTGCATCTTCGTCTGAGTTCAGCGTGAAGTCTCCGTCGACGGAGCGCTCCTCTAAAAAGGCGGCCGTCGCTTTGTCGGGTGCTACAATCCCCGTTTTTCCTCCCATCTCGATGGTCATATTGCAGAGAGTCATCCGGCTGGGAATGTCCATGTGAGCAACGGTTTCCCCGCTGAATTCACACGCCTTGTAAGTGGCCCCATTTACGCCGACGTCGCCTATTATTGTGAGTATCATGTCTTTAGCATAAACGCGTCGTCCGAGTTTTCCATCAATATCGAACGCGATTGTATCGGGGACTTTGAACCAAAGTTTTCCTGAAGCGAGGGCTGCCCCCATATCTGTCGAGCCAACGCCGGTGGCGAACGCCCCCACAGCCCCGTACGTGCAAGTGTGTGAATCGGCGCCTATTACGAGCTCTCCCGGAAGCACGTGCCCCTTTTCAACCATGACTTGATGGCACACTCCTTCTTGCACATCGTAGTTTAGGATCCCCTCTCGTTTTGCAAACTTGCGAAGCTCTAAGTGGTTGACTGCAGCGTCGATCGAGTCAGCGGGCACCTGGTGGTCAAAAAGCATGATTACCTTGGTGCGATCCCACACCCGATCGGTTATCTCATAGAGCGTTTTTACGGCCAGGGGGCCCGTAATATCGTGAATCATGGCGACGTCTATCGCTGCTTCGACAAAGTCACCTGCTGTTACGACTCTTCCAGCTGAATTCGAGAATATCTTCTCGGCAATAGTTTGTCCCATTCTCGGCTGCCCCTTAACCAAAAACAGCGTATAGGTCGCTCTCATAACACGACAAAGAAGTATAAAAAATATTTCATTGCAAAGAAGGGGATCGCTTACGACCACTGTGGATGCAGTAAAGCCAATAAATTCTCAAAATTTCATCGACTCTTGCTGGGGTCGAACGGGTTCATACTCGCCGCGCCCTTTTGACAAAGTTATTAAGATAAGGGGTTATTCTACTGAAGGTGCAAGGAAACTCAAGTCACCTTTCTGACGACGTGGCGAGCATTTACGAGCGCTTGGCCAACACGATCTCGAGAGAGGAGTTCGTTGAAAGGGTCAATCAGAAGGTGCAGGACATGTCAGGCTTGTGTGATGACAAGACGGCAGCATTGCTCGTCGCTCACGAGCTTGGCATCGATACGATCGTGCAAATCGGACAAATCGATGGACAAACGAGAGCCGTCGCGTTTGTTGGGAAGCTTTCGCGTATCTCGCCGACGAGAGAATTCTCCCGCAACGGCGATGTAGGACATGTTGCCAATCTCGTCGTTTCAGACGAGACGGGGTCCCTTCGCGTAGTCTTATGGAACGATCTTGCAACACATGTTGAAGAGCTTCAAATTGGACAGACCCTTAAGATTGCGGGAGTCGTTAAGGAAGGACCATATGGCTTAGAAGTAAACGCACGAGAGATCGAAGTCGATGAATCAGTGCCAAAAACTGAGGTCGCCTCCTCCAAGGATAAAGAGACGATCGCCGACCTTATGGCAGGCCTCAATGCGGTCGAGATAAGTGGTGTCATACTCGACGTCGGACCCGTACGTACTTTTTCAAAGCGAGACGGCTCGGTAGGAAAAGTCTCAAACATAACGATAGGTGATGAAACGGGACGGGTGCGAGTAACGCTTTGGGACGAAATGGCTGAGAGGGCTGTTGATTTTGTCTCTGGAGATGTGGTTGACATCACAAACGGGTATACACGAGAGCGTTACGGACGGCTCGAAGTGCACGTGGGTAGTCGCGGATCGCTCCTAAGAGGGGCACGAAGTATTGAATTCGTTGAGCAAATCATCCCCATTAGTGAGATCAAAGCGGACGTTCCGTGCACGGTTAAGGGAGCAATCGAGAACGTCGGCTCTCTCCGGGAATTTACTAGAAATAATGGTAGCGCCGGGCAAGTGAGAAACATCGTGCTAAGAGACGATACTGGCGAGATAAGAGCGGCCCTCTGGGGCGACAAAGCACTCGTAATAACCGAGGAGGATACGCACAGTAATGTCACATTGCGCGATTGCACCCCGAAAGCCGACTTTGACAATCAACTCGAACTGAGCGTTGACTGGAGAAGCGGTCTTAGTTTAGCAGGCAAGGTGGACCAGGCGCCAAGCCAAAATACCGTGCCGCAAGAAAGTACTGATGCGGGGATTACCGGTACAGTGATTTCATCGGCGGCGTCTGTGTGCGTCGACAATGGAATCGACTACGTTACTTTTGACAAAGCATTCAGCAGTGTGGCGCTGGACGTTGGAGATGAGGTTACCGTTATTGGTACCAGAACGAATGACAAGTTTGCGGCTAAAAGCATATCAAAAACGCCGCAGGACGTGGCCCCTCGAAAACTTACGGTAATCAAGAGAAGACTCGATGAGCTTCAGTCCGCGATCCAGAAGGCGGATGTGCGATAAACACTTTCGCTCTGCACTCCTCAAAAGCCTTTATAGGGCACAAGTGATTAGCTTGTACGACTCTCCAAGGGTTGCGACAAAAAGGGGAGGGTGGGTATATGGAAGAAGTAGAAGAAATCGATGGTTTTAGTATCGAAGACCTGCCAGGTGTAGGCCCTGCTACCGCAGAGAAGATGAGAGAAGCTGGTTTTAACTCAGTGGAAGCAGTTGCCGTAGCATCCCCTTCGGAGTTATCAAACGCAGCAGATCTCGGTGAGGCAACCGCCTCCAAGATCATAATAGCGGCGCGCCAAGCTGCAGACATCGGCGGTTTTGAGACCGGCGATGTCATTCTTGAAAGAAGGCGACACGTAGGTAAACTTAAGATCGGAAGCGAGGCTTTTAATGAGCTGCTCGGGGGGGGTATGGAAACCCAAGCGATCACCGAGCTCTACGGAGAATTTGGCTCTGGAAAGACCCAAGTAGCACATCAGCTTGCGGTCAATGTCCAGCTTGGGCACGAACGCGGTGGTCTTGACGGATCGTGTATATTAATTGACACCGAGAACACCTTTAGGCCGGAACGCATCAGCCAGATCGCAGGAGGTCTCGATCTCGATCCTGAAGGCGTGTTAAGAAATATCCACGTCGCGCGGGCACATAATTCCAATCACCAAATATTGTTAGTCGAAGCGGCAAGTGCGCTATCGGAACAGCTTAAGGCGACGGAGCGCCCTGTAAGACTCCTTATCGTAGACTCGCTTACTGCCCATTTTAGGGCGGAGTATGTCGGAAGAGGTACGCTTGCAGACAGACAACAAAAGTTAAACAAGCATCTGCACGACCTCATGCGCTTTGGAACGTTAAACAATGCAGTCGTGCTCGTTACTAATCAAGTTCAATCAAAACCTGATGCCTTCTTTGGCGATCCAACACGACCGATCGGTGGCCACATATTAGGCCATACCGCAACTTTCAGGTTGTATTTGAGAAAATCGAAAGGAGGCAAACGCATAGCACGCCTTGTAGACTCTCCAAACCTTGCTGAAGGCGAAGCGATATTTTCGGTGGAGTCAGAGGGAATACGCGACTAAACGAGAGAAAGGTCTAGTATTTCGGAGTCGTCCTGAGCCACCGTGAAAGTGGTACCTTGACTAAAGCGGTAGCGTTTGATATCGACGGTACGTTAACCTTTCCTGACCGGTCACTAGAGCTTACTGTTGTTAGAGCCATTCGACAGTTGACGGTTCCTATTGTTTTAGCGACCGGCAACGTTTTGTGTTTTGCAAATGCGCTAGCGGCTAGCATCGGTAAAATCTCAGGCGCAATCGCTGAAAATGGAGGGATCGTCGCTGTCGGTAACTCGAAGCTTGTTAGTGGGGATATTGCTGCCTGCCGTCGAGCGGCTCAAGAAATTGAAGGCAGTGGCAAGTTTACTCTTCAGCGGATCGACTCTAAAGAGCGCGTTAGTGAGATTGCCTACAGCAAAGACAACCTATCGACCTCTGACGTCGAAACGCTTCGCAAGATGGTGGCCCAGTGCTGTGACGGCGTTACCGTCGTTGATTCGGGGTTCGCTCTCCACTTAAAGGACGCGCGTGTCAACAAGGGCTCCGGATTAATTGGAGTCGCGCAACTCCTTGGGGTCGCTGTCGACGAATTTGCGGCGTTTGGCGACGCTGAAAATGACGTTGAAATGCTAGAGATAGCGGGGATGGGGATCGCGGTCGGCAACGCAGATCCAAAAGCTCGAGCCGCTGCAAACTATATCGCAGAAGCGCCGTACGGCCTTGGTGTCGTTGAAGGACTTAGATACCTGCGGCTATTGTGATCGCTTGGCTGCACAAGAAACGCGCGATTAGCGGACTATTGCGTTTCTGACAAATAGTGTAAAAAGTCCGGAAAGATACATCGAGTTTGCCTAGGCTAGTGGTTCAGAAGTGGGCAAACTCATGTCACATCTCACCCTACCCGTACCTCGCAAACCCCCGACCCCAGGAGACGAGCTGCGACATTAGCACACCTTAAGGCGTGTCGGCGCCGTGTTATCACAGTTCGAAGTACTCCTTGACGATCTTGTAAGCGCAGAACTCGCCGCACATGGTACACGTGTTTGTATCTGAAGGCATTCGCTCCTTACGAATGTTCGCTGCGGCTTGTGGGTCTATTGCCACTTTAAACTGTTTCGCCCAATCGAGTTCGTTGCGCGCGTGCGCCATCTTTAGGTCGTCGTCCCTGTCGCCAAGCTTAATCATGTCTCCAACGTGAGCTGCAATGCGCGCAGACATGACTCCAAGGCGGACGTCTTCTGGATACGGTAAGGCAAGGTGCTCTGCGGGCGTAACATAGCAGATGAAATCAGCGCCATAAGAAGACGATAGCGCCGCTCCGATCGCGGCCACTATGTTGTCATAACCCGGTGCTATGTCAGTTACGAGCGGGCCGAGCATATAGAATGGCTTGTCCCTGGTCAACCGCTTTTGGAGCACCACGTTGGCTTGAATCTCGTCAACAGGTATGTGTCCGGGGCCTTCAACGATCGTTTGCACACCAAATTCGTGTGCTTTGTCAGAAAGCTCGGCATTAATTACCAGCTCTTGAATCTGGGCCCTATCGGTAGAATCGTGCACTGCGCCAGCCCGCATGCCGTTTCCCATGCTGAGGGTGACTTCGTGTCGCTTGAGGATTTCAAGCAGGTAGTCAAATTCGCTGAACAGTGGGTTCTCTCTCTCGTTGTGAGCCATCCACGCTGACATTAGAGCTCCGCCTCTCGAGCAGAGGCCCGCGTGCCTTCCCTGAGCCTTCAGCCGATCAAGTGTCACCCAGTTTATTCCAGTGTGAATTGCCATGAAGTTGGTACCGAGTTTTGCTTGCTCTTCAGTCACTCTAAAGAGATCGTCCTCCCGCATATCAACGATTGAGCCGGACTGCTGTGCAGCTTCAATAAACGCCTGGTAGAGTGGAACGCTCCCAACGGATAGGGAAGTAGCTTCTATTATCCTCTTTCTGATTTCGTAAAAATCACCAGCGGTGGACAGCTCCATTATGGAGTCAGCTCCCGAAGCTTCAGCTACCTTTGTTTTTTCGACTTCGAGATCGACATCCTCAATGTCTGAAGAGGTGCCAACGGAAGCGTTAACCTTGGTCTTAAGCCCTTTGCCTATTCCAATCGGTTTGGTCTCTCGGTATGGACTTATCGGAATTACAATCTGCCCGTTGGCAATTCCGCGACAGATAAATTCGGGGGTAACTCCCTCATCAGAGGCTACAGTTTTCATCTCGTTTGTGATGATTCCTTGCTTTGCACGATCGATTAGGGTCATGATTTACTCCGTGTTCTTTATGTTCAGCTTGTGTCGTGGCGAGGGACAATCTGTTCACTGGCGGTTACAGATTTCTTTCACTTAAAAGGTATTGGTCCCCTTATTCTGATTTTAGTTCATGAAGGATCAATTCTGAAAAACTATAAAATGTTTACAATTGCAGTAAAAGTCTTTATTCTAGCTATAGATATTACTTCGTTTCACAAAAGTGCGATTACTTAGATAAACAAAAGTTGAGCTAAATCAATTTTTAATGATTTCGCTCGCCATCTTTCGTTACACATAAACCAGTTTAGCAAATTCATTAAGGGGCAACCACACTGGACGTTCGGAGTGCTTCTGTGTGACCCTCTGTATTGCCGCCGGCCGAACTGCGAAGAGATTCCCGAGGAAATCTGTCCAGTTTATTATCTCAACAGTGACCAGATCGCTATTTCTTATACTTGCTGAGGAGTGCGAGAGCTTCATCCCAGTTGTAATCATAGATATGCATCGAGTTCCCAACCGTGCACAAAGTCCCCATTTTCAGTCCTGTAGGTTCCAGAAGCTCCTTTTTAACTAGCGAGAGAAACGCATTGATGTTAGCTTCATACGCTTGATAAGCGTCCCAACTGCGATACATTATATGGACGTCGAGCCTCTCATTGCCGTGTAGATAAACCCACACTCTCTGAAAGCACGGTTGGTCTTCGTCCTTTATGCAGTCAATTTGGGGAATCCACGTAATTGCCTGAATACGCTTCGATCCGACCCGTTTCTTCAATAGCTGGTCTTTCATCCAAGCTAACTGATCAATTCCGTGGCCCTCTACGAGTCGCTCCAGGTAGGTGTATTCGAAGTTGTGTTGATGTAGGTAAGCGCGATCGAACTGTTTTTTATACTCCTCGACTCGAGCCTTTGAACAAAAAGCATCACCTTTATGCCAACCCAGGGTTGGCTTATCGATTTCGATCATACCAAGTAGGATCTGGCGTGCTTTAACTCCGTACTCGGTGTCCACTACGTTGCCAAATTCCATAATGTGTCTGACTGCCTTGTACCACGCCTCAGGAAGAGTCAGCGTTGTTATGGACATCATATTTTGGTATCACCTGAATGTTCCGCACGACCATGTGGACGCCACATACCTCAGACGCACACACGCGGCTCCGCTCTGAAGCTTGAGCCGCCTCTACAGATTTGCTGTGCGAAGGGAAAAAGCCCCGGGAGGGATTTGAACCCTCGACCTATTGATAACTTGCTCCGCAATTAAGTACCAGCAGAAATATTGATGCGCGAGGCGCTTTGCGTATACAGTTACAAGTCAATCGCTCTTCCAGGCTGAGCCACCGAGGCGCCTTGAGGCGATTTTATGTATGCCCGCCGATACTTATACGTTTTTAGTGCATCGCTACAAGGTGTTGGCTTCACGAACAGGACGGCTAACGTACTCATTCGAAATCGCTCGCCTCGATGAGCGCCTGAACCCCGGGTAAGCTTTCCCCAGCCAAAAAATCTATGCACGCGCCCCCTCCGGTTGATACGTGAGTGATATTCTTGTCAACACCAATGTTTCGTGCTGCAGCCGCGATGTGGCCCCCACCCAATATCGAGAACTTAGATTGAGCCGCCGCTTTCAACGTTTCATTGGTTCCGAGCGCAAACGCTTTTTGTTCGAATACTCCGGCGGGGCCGTTAATCACAACGGTACCTGCAGCTTTGAGTTCTGCCGAATACGCCACAATCGTTTCTATGCCGATATCAAATATTGGATAAGCTTTCGGTAGTGCTGAAATTGGCGTCTCTAGACGCTTGCCGTTATCGCTTAAAGCCACGTCGAGAGGCGTTACAATCTTCCCATCGTAGTTGTCAAGCAGGCCCCTGCAAAT
>JBAXDW010000023.1:0-13071 GCA_037140755.1 Methanobacteriota archaeon | reverse complement strand
TGACCAGAGCCGTTTCATAGAGCCGCTTTGTCGTCGTCGCGTCTCTCGCTTCTGCAGTTATCCTTATCTTTGGCTCTGTTCCGGATTTTCTCACCAATATCCATCCTTCCTCAAAATCAAGCCTCACGCCATCTATAGTTGTCATCTGGACGTGGTTAAGCGAGCGTAATTCTTGAGCAATTGCCGTCATCGGATCTTTACCGCTTTGATGTATACAGGATCCACGCAATATGTGATAGGTAGGAAACTGCGCGATTATTTCAGAGATCGACTGCTGAGCCGCAATTGAAACGATTAGCGCTGCAGCATAGATGCCATCTGGGCAGTACGAAACGCTAGGGAAAATCCAGCTACCACTGCTTTCGCCTCCGAAATCCGCCCCCGCACGCTTGACTTCTTCGGCGACATAGACGTCGCCTACGCGCGTTCGATGGACGGGACAGGTGAGCACATCATCAACCATGCGCGAGACATCAACGGGATAGACGGCCATCTTTTTCGCCTCTTTCATGCCGAATAACGCGAGCATCTCGTCGCCAGTTATGTACCTCCCACCGCGGTCAACCGCCATCATGCGATCAGCATCGCCGTCATGCGCTATTCCGATATCGGCGTGAAAACTTCGCACAGCTTCTATAAGGAGGCTCAAGTTACTCTCGATGGGTTCAGGATTTCTAGCAGGGAAAAACCCATCGAGCTGCGCATTCAGTGTGATGACATCACAGCCCATTTCTCTGAGCACGTATGGCGTGATGGTTGCTCCTGCCCCTGAGCCGCAGTCGATGACAACTCGACAGCTTACTCGATTGAAATGACTCAGCACTTCCTTTTTGTGATCATTGATCGCGTTGTCATAAGATCCGATTTCCCCGATGGCGTCCCAGCTAGCCCGATTTCCCGCGTACGCAGGACGCGATTGTACTTCGGTGATTGAAGACTCAATGTCAGTTTGCTGCTTGCTGTTGAACGAGGTTCCATCGGCATTCCACAATTTGATGCCAACATATTCAGGGGGGTTATGTGAAGCGGTAACCATAATCCCGCAATCATAATTGCGTGCTGCGTGAGAGAGCGTCGGCGTCGATACGATGCCAATTCGTGTGACGTCGCACCCACAGGCGGTAAGCCCGGAAATAAGCCCGAATTCAATCATCTCGCTTGCGATTCGAGGATCTCTGCCAATAACTGCAGATTTACATCTTGATCCGACAGTAAGTCCAACACTGACCGCTAGCTCTGAGTTGAGGTCTTTATTGGCCACCCCACGAATTCCTGAAGATCCGAACATGGTAAGCCTCTTGTCTCCTTTACACACCGCAGCTCATCGCGGGGCAAATGGCACAAAAACTACAGTCAGAGTCCTTTTCCCATTGAAATTAAATGTTTTGGTAAAACTATAAATCAAGAGCTATGCTTTCAATACAGCGTGCGTCAATTGGTAGAGCATGCGGCACACGAACGCAACTCGATGTGGGGTTGGTCAAAAATCAGAAACCCACTGAGGGTAGCCCTGAACTACCTAGTAATACGCATATCTGGCTTCTTGCCCTCACTGATAATAAAAAACGCACTCTATCGTTCAATAGGCGTCAAAGTTGGCAAGAACGTTTCTATCGGTTTAGAAGTAACTTTTGACATCTTTTTTCCTGAATTAATAGAAATCGGAGACAATTCCATCATTGGATACCACTCTACACTGCTTTGTCACGAGTTCTTAATCAGCAAATGGAAGAAAGGTCCAGTGAGAATCGGGAGTAATGTTTTGATAGGGGCTAATACAACAGTGCTGGCCGGGGTTGTCATTGAAAGTGGCGCTACAGTCTCGGCCTGCTCGCTTGTCAACAGGGACGTAGCTAGGGGCGCCTTTGTCGGTGGTGTGCCAGCTACAGAGATCAGGAGTGAATCCACAACTTGAAGCTTCGCAGCATAGTGGAAAACACCCCGCTCCTAATTGCGATCATAATAATCAATATTGCCGGTTCGCTGGTCGGCCTATTCTATTATTGGGATCAGCTCATATCTGCGAGCCCCTTTGCCTGGATATTCATACCAGACTGCCCCCTATACACGATGTTAGCTGCGGTTGTTCTCGCTGTGTACGCTAGCACAAAGCGTAGCTCCGATCTTATCAACTTCATTACGGCAGTCGGATTGGCAAAATATGGCACTTGGACTGTAGTTGTCGTTTTGTGGTTCAGCGCGTTTTATTTTTCAGTCGACAGCAGCCTGTACACAGTGCTTGTGCTCCTGCACATTGCGATGGCAGCTGAATTTGTTCTTCCACTGCTTCTGATTCGACAGCTTAAACCTCGCTTCATCGCCATTGCCCTTGTATGGTTTCTAGCAAACGATTTTGCCGACTACTTTTTAGGAACGCACCCCCCTGTTCCAACGAGCGAAATCTCGCTGATCGCCATATTTACTTTCCTGCTCACTCCGCTCTTCATAGTTATCGCCTACGTCGCAGCTAGATTTTTAAATAATAGCAAAACACATAAGAGCCTATAGCGGGGGTTGCCAAGCTTGGTCAAAGGCGCAGGGCTTAGGACCACACCGTGTGAGTGAGAGACCCTGTCTCATAGGAGTTCGTGCGTTCAAATCGCACCCCCCGCACAAACTTTATACTGGCTCTCATTTTTTTTAGTCGTTTAAATGCTTAGCGTTGGGAGCACATTAAGCTGTGAACCCATCGGCATCTACCCACATAGGCAAAAAAAGTCGCTTGGGAATCTCTTTGCTGCGAAACCGACAGCAGCAGTCGTGATTCGTCTCGAACGCAGTGACATTTCAGGGTAAAAGCAAGAGAAGATCAGCACTCGGTTCGATTCTGGTTTCGATGCCGTCTTTGAAAAGACGGACGGTGCCCCCGCTTTCTGAAACGGTTATCGCTATTGCGTGCGTCTCACGCGTTACAGCTAGTGCGGACATGTGTCGCCCACCTAGCCCTTCGAGCTCGATTGACTTCGTGTTAACATCGAGGTATCTGCCCGCCGATGCTATCACCCCTTTCTCGTCCACTATAAACACGCCATCAATCTGGGCAAACTCCTTAACTGTTTCCCAGTGCGAGCGATTCTTGATGTCCCGCGTGTCTTCCGCGTGTCCTTCATACGGATTGAGAATAAGCTGGTGGGATCTCTTCAACACTTCATTGGTGTCTCCGATGATGAACGCGGTTCCTACTTTCTTGCCCTCCCGACCCTCTCTCCCCAACTCAAGAGCCAGACGCAATACGGCTTTTAACGCGGCTGGATCAACGCGTTCGCCCGTTTCGTCTATTGTCTTCACAGTCGTCAGCTGCTTTATATCAAACACAACGATCGATGATAACTCAGCCAAACACAGTACCCCGAGAACAAACCCGTTGCTCAACATGTCGTGAACGTAAGCAGCCGTGGCAATATCCTGCACGAGTGCAAAATCATTGAACGCTGGGGCTACGACATTAGTTTTGAGGTTTTGTGTGACCCCTTCGCGCAGAAAGTCCCGCAACTCTTCGCTAACTCCTTTGATTAGTGAAGAGGTTTCAATAAAAGTTGAAGGAACGTCGAAGGGCACCTCACTACACGGCGCGTCTGAGATCACAAAAACGTGCGTCGCATCGATCATTTTCGCTAGATCGTTAGCGGCCTTAATTATTGCTGTATAAATTTGATTCATAGCGCTCAATCGCTTCAGATATATAGCCTTTCGCTACGTATACTCTTTCTCTTGACTTAAAAAAACTACGTACCAGCTGATCTTCAAAGAACGCTTATTGTGAGCTATTTATATTTGTTTTGTAAAAAGGCAAGAGATGAAGCACTTTAACGCGGATCTGCATCTACATTCACGTTTCAGCATCGGGACGAGCCCTAAGATGGACCTGCCGCACATGAGTGAAGCGGCTCACAGTAAGGGCGTTGACATACTTGGAACTAGTGATTGCCTTTACGGGCCGTGGCTCGAAGAGCTTGAATCGAACCTAGAAAAACGTGGCGATCGTTATGAGCTTGAAGGAATTGCATACATAATTCAAGCCGAAGTCGAAACAACGATCGGAGGCCGTGTTCACCACTTGATATTATTTCCAAGTTTCTCTTCGGCCCACGAACTGCGCGATATGATATTAGGGGGCGGGTACTCCCAGCTTACAACCGGTAGACCGCAACTTAAAATATCGCCCGAAGGACTTGTCAGCTTGGTTTGTGATGTCGGCGCACTTATCGGACCTTCACACGCCTTCACACCGTGGACTTCAATGTATGCCGCTTACGATAGCATCCTCGATTGCTATGGAGAGAATGCAAAGCACGTTGCCTTCTTGGAGCTAGGATTGAGCGCCGACACCAAAATGGCGAGTAAACTTGCGGAATTGGACTCGTGCGCCTTCGTATCTTACAGTGACGCCCATTCCCCCTCACCAGACAAGCTAGGCAGAGAGATTACACGATTCTCCTTGCATAATGCAAGTTTTCGCGAGATCAGTAGAGCTCTTCATGGAATCAACGGTCGGGAGGTAGTCCTCAACGTTGGTCTTGATCCACGGGAGGGCAAATACCATCTTACAGGCTGCCGCCGATGTAAAAAAGCATACAACTTGGAAGATATCATCATTAACGGGAGAGTGCTGAAAACCTGCCCAGGATGTGGCGGACCTCTCAAAATTGGAGTGAAAGATCGAATACGACTCCTTGTGCTTAAGAGCAACAAAGTTTCCTTAGCGCGACGACCGCCATATGTGCATGCCGTTCCGCTCATGGAAATACTAAAGGCTATAAAACAGTCGCAGCGTATGAACGTAAAGAAGGTCTACGAAGCGCTGATACAAAGATTTGACAACGAAATAGCTATTTTGATCGACGCACCTTTGACTAGTGTGGGGCAACAGCACCCTCAACTGGCTGAGATACTTGCGCGGTTTAGGAACGACGCTATCGACTTCGACTTTGTAGGGAGGGGCGGCTGGTACGGAAAAATTAAAATTTAATAGTTTTCAGTTTGCCGCTTTCTATTCTCTAAATTCTTTTTTTCATACGCTTCGATGACCGTCTGTGGCGTCAAACCAGCACTGATCATCGCAGACACCAAGAAGTGCAAGCAATCGATTAGCTCCTCATGAACGTTTCCCCACTTTTCTTCAGTCAGCGTGCGCTGTTTCCACCACTTTCGGTCGCCGGTAATGACAACCCCAAGCGTATTGCGTGCCTCATACGACTCCTGTATGAGATGCCCGAGCAGCGCAACGACCCGATCTTCCTGACTCCATTCACTGAAAGGAGTTCGATTTTGAACAGATTTATCGAAGCTTGCTTGCAGTTCAAAGATCCTTTCAAGTCTATCCATATGATGAATACAAGAGAACGGAGGTAATAACGCTGCCGATACATACGCATAGAAAAATTGATCTCAAATGAGCAGTCAGTTGAGAGCAGTCAGTTGAGGAAGGAGTTTTGCATCGAACCAATGGACAAGAAGCGACGCGACAGACTAATTCTCCTGGGTCTTGCAGCATTTGTTTTTGTGGTCCTCATTATTATCTCGTGGCCGTTTAAAGACGTTATTGCCGTCACGCTTCTGCTTGCGTTTATTCTACAGTACCCCACAGCATGGCTCGAACAACGAATACATAGACGACGAAGCGCGATTCTGATCGTCATAATGTCAATCTTCATAGCCCTCGCCTTCGTGTTACTAGACATAATTTATGTATTATATAGTGAGATTGCGAGTCTTTCTGCCTTATCTGAGAACCTGGATAACCTCCTCAACCAGGGCTTCGAAGGCCTGATTAAAAGCCTTAGCGCTCGAATAAGCGAAAGCCTCCAAGTTGCAAGCTTACAGGATAGGATCTCGCAGATATTGTCCACAATTCTGAAAGATGTGCTTGCGAGTTCAACCGGTATCATTGAACGGGTTATTCCAAATATACCACTCTATGTCGTCGAGCTGGTAATCGTTACTCTGCTTCTTTACTACTTCTTGCTGCGTGGCCGGGACTTCTTCGACGAGATGATAACGTTAGTGCCCCTCGAGTATCAAAGCGACGTACATCGGTTTCTGCAACATCTCCAAAGCATATACTACTCGCTTTATGTCATTAATCTCGGATCCAGTCTTGTCAGTGGCATCTTCGCTGCGATTGGATATGCGATCCTTGGAGTGCCGTATTTCATTACGTTTGCGATACTCATTGCCATTTTTGGGCTCATTCCTGTCATAGGGAGAGCAATCATATACGTACCCCTCACATTATACTACCTGCTCATCGGGGATCCCGTAAGGGCCATAGTGCTCCTAGTCTTCAGCTGGGCGGTGCTTGATCAACTAACCGGCCTGTATATCCTTCCTTTGTGGGCCCACCGCACCGGTAGAGTACCACAAGCGCTAACGATTCTCGCTTTCACTGCACCCATTTTGGCCCTCGGGCCTATCGGCTTCGTGATAGGGCCCGCGGCTTATGGATTGGCTCTCGCATTGTACAGAACTTACCGAGATACGAGACAAGAGAGAATTTTATCAGCAGGTTCTTAGCATGTTGGCCACAAACCTAAGCGGCTATCCGAAGAGACCCGATCTCAATTCTATTCGAAAATATTTAGAGGTCGGTGGCGAAAACCCCTTCACGGCAGCCGTAAAGAAGGCCGTTCAGGACCAAATAGAAGCGGGGTTAGACATAGTCACCGATGGTCAAATTAGAGACTCCATCACCTTAATCGCGTCTAGTGTCCCAGGAATGGAGACTGATGGCTACGCTCGGATTGAAAGCAAGTTGGGGGCTCCACGACGGCCGGCGATGACATTAGATTTTCTTACTGCTGCTACTGCTTGCGGCGATGCCAGGCTCGTCAAAGCAGTCTTGCCGGGCCCATTTACGTTTATCGAAAGCTGCAAGCTAAGCCCCAAATCGCCATATAGCTCAAATAGTGACGTGGACCTGCTGTTCGATATCGCATCTATTCTTCGGTTCGAAATTGACGCGCTTAGAGAGAACAAAGCACGCTTGATTCAAATCGTCGAACCCATCGAGAGCGTGAGTGACATTGACGTGTTTTTAGATCTGCTGTCATTTTTGTTTAAGAGGGTAAAAACACCTATATGTCACTTCGAAGGTGACATAAGCAAAGTTTTTCCACAACTGCTAGATGCGAAAATCTCTGTTATCTCATTTGATGTAGTTGATTTCCCTCAGAATCGCGAGACGCTTAAGTTTGAGGAGCTTTTTAAGGTATACGACAAAATAACCTCTTTGGGATGCATCGATTCGTCAGCAGCGCAAAAAGAGTCAATCGAATCGATTGAGAAGCGGGTCATCGCTTTCGTTGAAGCTTTTGGTTACGAATCTGTCTGGATTTCCTCAAATAAAACACTCGCGAGTCTACCCCCACGAGCGGCATTTCACAAACTGCGGCAGCTTAAGATTACCAAAGACAGAATCGCCGCTAGAACGAGGTAGTCATTCTGATGAAACGCCACTGATCGTAAGAGAAATATAGCCTATATCATATCTAAGTCTAGGAGTTGATTACGTGCTTAGCGTTAATGAGATTTCTATGGGAATCGTTGAAGAGATGCTAGACTACACTGAAGAGCTAAAAATAGAGGCGCTCGAACTAGACAACGGTTCCACGGTAATTGATTGTGGTGTTAACGTTGAAGGAGGCTACGAAGCTGGGGAGATGTTTACAGAGATATGCCTCGGCGGGCTCGGATCGGTCAGGTTAACCGTACAAACGCTGAAGGACACACCTCTAGTATTTATACACGTTTTTACGGATCATCCCGCTCTTTCAACGCTCGGATCGCAGAAAGCAGGTTGGTCGATCAAGAGCGAAAAATACAGTGCAATGGGTTCAGGACCTGCGCGAGCCTTGTCGTGCCAGCCAAAGAAAACGTATGAACTGATAGATTACAAAGATGATTACGATTTTGGGGTCCTCGCGCTTGAATGCGACCGCCTACCCGATGAGAAAGTTGCAGATGCTATAGCCGAGCAGTGTAACCTTGAGCCTTCAAAACTGACACTCCTAAACGCACCAACATCTTCGATAGTCGGTACTGTGCAGGTAGCCGGGCGGGTAGTTGAGGTCGCCGTTTATAAGGCAGCTGAACTCGGGTATGACACCCTGCAAATAATGAGCGCCGCTGGCTCATGCCCGATAGCACCCATCACAAAGGATTCGCTCAGAGCAATGGGCATGACAAACGACGGCATTATTTACTATGGAAATGTCTTCATGACCGTCAAGTCGTATGACGAGATTTTTGAGAAACTGCCCTCGGAAACGTCTCCATCATACGGCAAACCGTTTTTCCAGACGTTCACGGAAGCAAACTATGACTTTTATAGGATTGACAAGTTCATGTTCGCTCCTGCCCAAATAACGATCACAGATGCGCAATCAAACGAAACACACAAACTTGGCCGGCTAAACGAAACAGTGCTCGCGGAATCGTTTGGGATTTAAGAAATAAGCATTGGTATAAGTCAGTTTGAAGCGTTCCGGGTCTTTCCTATGCCTTTGCTTTTGCCTTATTTAAAAAATAAATTTCTGACCAGTATAAACGTGATACGGTCGATATTTGACTCAGATCCGTACTTTCCGGACTCACCTGCCATCAGGAATTCGCTTTCAGGATGAAAAGTGACGCTCTCCGATATGGTCTCAATGTGAATGAACGGTTCATAACCGCGTCCGATCCTCGTCGGATGCTGCAAAATATATACTTCGCTGACAAATTCCCTTACTAAAGCAGGTTTATTCTGGGCAAGAACCCGCCTGAAGGCTGAGTCACATGCCTGCCTGTCTGCCGTTTATCAACAGATGCATGGGCAATCCCCGGCAACTGTGCAATTGGAGTCGCGTGTCTTCGATGATTTCAGACCCGAATGGCTTTATAAGCGCATCAGCACCTATTCGCTCAGACAAATCCAGAATGCTTGGCTGAATTTCGATAGGTGGGCGAATAGAGTATATCAAACTGGCGCCTCTGTACAGTCGCAGATCTGGACAGGTAATATCATCTTTGACATAGATTGGCGCCAGCCGACAATCGACTGCGCCAGTTTCGAGGATATCCGTTGCTATAACCTTAAAATAAGCGCGGAGCGCTACAGCGATGGCTGAAAACCTTCCGCACCCTACCTCAACTATCATTCTCGAATAGTTGTTCTTTATAAATTCTCGGAGAACTTCTGCAACGGACTCGTGCATAGCCACAGCTTTTAACTATTCTTTGTGCCTATAAACTTATTCCGCATCCACAAGCCTTAGCGGGGAGCTGCTGCTTGTACTCAATTCGAAGGTTCCAACCATCAGATTTTGAACGGGTTATCGCCATCGAAAAAGAGGCATTTAACGAATATAACCCTATTCTGTTTATGGCGGCATACGAGACGTTTCCCGAGGGCTTCCTTGTTGCAGAAAAAGATGATAACGTGGTTGGGTTCTTAACCACCGTAGCGGTCTCGCTATTCGATGTGAAAATCTTGTCGCTAGCTGTGGATAGCCGATGCCAAAACGAAGGGTTTGCGTCGATGCTCCTGCGAAGCCTCTTCGAAGTCTTGCGAATAAAAGCAGTTCCGAGGCTACTCCTCGAAGTGAGGCTGAGCAACGTTCGCGCTCAGAGATTGTATCTTTCGCTCGGCTTTAATCTTGTGAAGGTGATTTGCGCGTATTATCAAGACGGAGAAGACGCCTATTTGATGGAGAAGTTGCTGGTCTAACGTCTATCGGAGTTTTATCATCTCTGTCCGTGCGGCGAGTTCTTCCATTCGTGCAGAAATCCTCCCTGTACCCGAGAGTTCCTCAGAGTCCATGACACATGCAAGCTCGTTGCCAAGCACGAAGATCGCGTGCTTATGTTCTGCTTTGCTTCTATGTATGTGCATGGGACCAATATGAAGCGAATTATATCGCTCAAATTCACCATTGCAAAACGTGTGTTCTTCAAAATAGTTCTTGACGCGAACTAAAAGCGTATGTAATTGAACAAGTTCCTCTTTATGCATGGGCCATACCTCGGTGTCGTTAGACGCTAAAATGGTTAAATCAAGTCGTATAAAGTGTTTATGTAGGAATAGAGCTTCCTAAAAATAATATTTAACCATAGCGCTCGCTTGGTACAAAAGACAAAAAAACGAAACGGAACTGCTCAAACAGTCCCGCAGTAGAGATCACTGAATATCTTCGGTTGTGAGTACTTTGACCGACACTGGTCTTTTCACAACGTTGCCGATTTTGACCCCTATTAGATAATTGAGCTCCTTTTCTGCCGCAATATCAAGAATGCGCTGGGTAATTACTCCGTCAAAAACGACGCTTTTGACAAGACCGTTTGACTCTTTCAGAGCGGTGACAAGATTGCGGACTTCCACCTCTTTTAGAACTTTCCCCTCAGCGTCGAGCAAAAACGCATTCAACGTGCCATCTAGCGCCTCGGCATAGTTTCTGAAGCTGCTTTCAACAGGAGACGGCTCGCTAGCCTCCACCAATGCGACGTGAGGCGCTGGTTCTGGCTCCTTTCGAGCTTTTTGTGAGGGCTTCCTTTTGTTCTTCTGCTCAAGCACTTGTTCGATTGGCATCTTGTTTCTCAGCGCTTTCACAATCTCTTTCTGAGACAAATCTTCAACGCTTTTACCCTCAGGGGCATCAGCGACGTAATCAACGTCAGCCGTTTGCAGGAGCTCTTTCAGGATCAACTCGCCCCCCCTATCACCGTCTAAGAACGTTGTGACTGTCTTCTTCTTGCTGAGCTCAATCACCAGCTTAGGAACATTCGTCCCTTCAACGGCAATAGCATTCTTGATGCCGCACCTGAGTAGATTCAGAACATCGGCCCGCCCTTCTACAATCAGTATTGCATCAGAATCCTGAACGTTGGGACCTGCCGGTAGCTTTTCTTTTCCATAGAAGACCAGTTCGTCGACTCGCACTGCTTGCTTAACGGATTCTGTCAGTTCTTGGCTCTCAGGGAGGCTTTCGTCAAACTTGTTAAGAAGAATGTGCTTCGCCTGATCTATGATTTGACGTCTCTTCGATGCTCTAACATCTTCAATCTTCGTAACTGCAATTTTAGCAACGCACGGGCCCACGCGGTCGATAGTCTCCAGCGACGCAGCGAGGATCGACGTTTCTATCTTATCCAGAGAAGATGAGATAAGCACATATCCGTCAGACTTGCCGCTTTTGGAGCCAATGTTGACTTCGTTGGGTCCTATCTTCCCGGTTTTTTGAAGCTCTCGTAGATCCAAATCGTCTCCGAGCAGCCCCTCTGTCTGTCCAAATATTGCTCCTACGACATCAGGCTTCTCGACGACGCCATCAGTGTGGATATCAGTATAAATAACGTATTTTGTAGTATCAGAGTTTTGCATATATATCGTCAACTCCTTAGAAAAAGCAGAAGCTAAAGGGTTAATAACAAGCCTTTTCAACTATTTCTACAGTCGCGGTTAGTGTTATTTGCAAGCTTCTGCTTGCAGTTATGAATTGAGGTTAATGTGACCTTATTCATTTTCTATCTTGTCTCGCTAATAATTAAAACTACCGATGTATTACGACAAGCTTCACGATTCTGTTTTTCTTAATAAAACTATCTTGGCATCGCTGCGTTAATAACCGACTCAACTTCGTCAACGACAGTATTGCACAATAAGACCACTTTCCTAGTGCTTGTATGACCCGAGATTAGCTGCACATCGTCCACAGGCTTGTTGAACAATAGAGCTAGGTATTTGACGAGCTGTTCGTTGGCTTTGCCCATCTGGGGGCGCTCAGTCAGCTTGATGCAGATGGTTTGTCTCCAAGGGTTATATCCAGAAACTCCTGAGTAACGTGAGCCGGGGCTGACTTCAATGCGAATTGTTACCCCTTCCGGAACCGCCCTCAAAGCGCCTATAAGCTGCATAGACAATACACTAAACAAAAAGTAGGTGGTCTTTGCCCTGACGCACTAACTCCGAAGGCTCATCCTCCTTGAAATCTTCGCTGTCACCTTCAGTTACCCTCGTGCCAGGGCATTATGCGACCTGTACCATTGCGGGGTTGTCTTGCTATCATCGAAGGGCTTTTGCCAAGAACTCAATCAAGGACCTATACGCAACGGGATCTCTTGCTCCTACATGCACCGATAGTCATCCAAACACAATAGTGATGCGTCTTATCAGTCCTCTTAGGAGCGCAAGATTGTTTATGGAGGGTGGTATATATCGTTTTCCTCGGCTTCAAAAAGCGCTGCTCTCACAAGACTAGCGCGAGTCATCGGCTGTATCAATGCCGAGGAGGGCTCATTGCTCTGAATTGAAGCCCGCCTGCAAACGACGGTTTTCAAGAAATGCTGCCTTCAAAAGAGAGCAGGATCAGCTCAAATGCCCCCTGTCGATGTTTATATAGAATCACATCGATAGATTTACATAACACATGTTTGACCCGTTTCATCGTCCAATCAAAAGCCTGCGCATCTCCTTAACGCGTAAATGCAACCTTAAGTGCCTTTATTGTCACGAAGAAGGAGAACTACGCAGTGCTCAGCCGTATGAGATCTCTGTGGCTGAAATAGCCAAAATCGCTAGAATCTGCTACAATGAGGGCGCAACGAAGGTCAAGTTTTCAGGTGGAGAGCCACTTTTACGCAAAGATCTGAGCAAAATTATCAAGGCGCTGCCGCCTTTCGAAGATATTTCAATGACGACCAACGGTCAACTCCTCGAGGAGCGGATAGGCGATCTAGAAGGACTTGACAGAATAAACGTTAGCGTAGATACGTTCAATCCAGCCACCTATGAGAAACTCACGGGGGGGACTATCGAAAACGTATTGCGCGGAATAAACGCGGCGCTCGAAGCAGGTCTGACACCGATCAAGATCAACATGGTGGTAATGGACGGAATCAATGATCACGAGATTGGAGAGATGATCAGGTATGTGCGAGGAAAAGAGATGGTTTTGCAGCTGATCGAACTCATGGACTTCAAGAAACGCTCGGAGCTCAGGGGCTCTAATCTGCGAGTTATAGAAAGCACTCTAGAGGGGCTATCAGATAGAACGACTACGAACACGTTGCACAAAAGAAAGAAGTTCGAGATCAACA
>JBAXDW010000022.1:0-13347 GCA_037140755.1 Methanobacteriota archaeon | reverse complement strand
AGATACTTAGAGGAGAATACTTAAATGAGTGCCGAATTACCACCGCAAATACAAAATCAAGTTGCGCAGCTGCAGCAACTTCAACAGCAAGCACAAGCGCTTGCTGTTCAAAGAAGTCAGCTTGAGCTCGCGTTGAATGAGGCTAAACAAACCCTAACTGAGCTCGATAAGCTCGACGAAAAAGCAGTTATCTTCAAGACCGTTGGAACGATCCTCGTTCGCTCGAACAAGGACCCGGTTAGCGTCGAGCTAAAGGAAAAAAAAGAGACATACGAAGTGCGTTTGAAGAGCCTTGAAAGACAGGAAGAGCGCGTTCAAACGCGTTTCCAGCAATTACAACAGCAGCTTCAAAAAGCGCTCGGCGGTGGAACCGCACCACAGGGTGCGTGATCCATTCTTTTCTTTTGGGGGGGGGGTTTCACCTTACGTCGGCTTTGAGAAGACTTCTTCCCCTTCTTTTGGCATAAACCTGTTTCTGCTAACGACTCCCGTAGCAGCCGTCTCGTTCAATATCACGACGACGTCGGCGAGATTCTTCAATGCAGTTGAAAATCCAGGCTCTGCTCCGAAGATTATAGTCTCTTTGCCATGCTCCATCGCTTTCGACAGGACCGGCTTAAAATCAGCATCCCGGGTAACTATCGCGATAATATCGATATTAGGGTTAAATATAAGCTCAGTAGCTTCAACTGCAAGTCGAACATCTACATCGCTTGAGCTGACTACTGGTTCAAGTCCTTGGTTCTCAATTGCTTCCACAAGTTTCTCAGACGCATATTGATTAAGGTATACCCTGCCTACTTTGATGTCACCAAATTCCTTCAAGGTGTTTCGTATTTCCTCAAGGTCAATTTGAAATTCCTTGCGCAGCATATTGGGCCCATCAACCAGCAGTCCAATACCCTTGCGGGCTCTTTCTCTCCTGCTGATTATCGTTCGAATCTTGTATATATCTTTTATATGTGGGATAGAAGGCATAAGGACAAAAACTCCTGCTAAGACAATGATCTTACTATAATTATATTAGTTTAGAGCGGCGTATTATATATCTTTTTCTTTATAGGTGCAAAATGACCGTTCTAAACAAGATTAAAAGCACTACAAGTGTTTTTCATAATTATAGAGGCTGTATCTTCAAAGGTCATATCCCATATCCGCGATATGGCAACGACTGCATCTCCGACCAATGCAGGTTCGTTCCGACCACGATGAGCTGTCTGATATGGGCTATCGGTTTCCACCAAGATTGCTTCTCGCGGAGCGCCATCCACGAGCTTCTGGTGGTGTTTTGATGTACAAACCCTAGTTGGAATTGAAATATAGTGTCCGCAGTCAACTATAGCTTTAAGCAACTCGGCGTTGCCACCGTAGCAGTGATATACTGCTTGGCTAACCCGGTGTGCGAGCTCAAAAACACGTTCTTCGGCATTACGACTATGGATGACAAGCGGCAAGTTGAGCTCTTCGCTTAGTCGAATAAATATGCGAAACGTATTCTCTTGCTCTACTCGTTGATGTTGCTCCGTAACATGATAAAAGTCTAATCCCACTTCACCAATCGCTATTGCAGAATCGGCGTTTTGTCGAATGAATTCGTCGACGTGTTTTTTTTCGTCTAAATTTAACGGGCTTAACCCATATGCTGCGTAAATGTTCTCATGCTGAAGTAAGTCCTTGGTTGTGTGATTCGAATTGAGGCTAATACCCGAATTAATAAGAGCGATTCTTGCATCGAACGCTCTATTAATGACCGATTGACGATCTAGGTCAAACGCAGGCATATCGATATGGCAGTGGGTATCTAAAAGATGCCATCGCAAACTACGCACCGTCTCTTGCCTTCAGTCGGTTTATTGCGCTGATCATTGCTTCAACTGATGCAATAACAATATCACCTCGGGCTGCCCGAGCCGTCACGAAGTTACCTTGCGAGTCTTCAACACCAACGACGACGTCAGCAAGCGCATCGCTTCCCCCACTGATAGAATCGATCCTAAAAGTCCGTAATTGCACGTCAGCCCCTCCAAGGATGTCTTGTACTGCATTGATAGCTGCGTCGACAGGACCAATGCCGACTCGAGCACCGATTTTAGTTTCCCCCCCCACAATTGCTTTCACGGTAGCAGTTGGCGTAACGCGATTGCCAGTCATAACTGATAGCTCTTCAAGGAAGATTGTGGGTTTTAACACCTCACTTGTGACGGCTTCTGCGATAGCATACAAGTCTACGTCCGTAACTAGTCGACCTTTGTCGCCAATTTCCTTAACGCGACCCATTATTCGAATTAGCTCTTCGTCGCTAACGTCAAAGTGGGCATCTTTAAGCATCTGGCGCACCGCATGCTTACCAGCGTGCTTACCAGCTACGAGTCTACGGCGTTGTCCTACCATTTCTGGCGTCATGATTCCAGGTTCAAACGTATCCGTGCGTTCTAGTACCCCGCGCGAATGAATTCCGGATTCGTGCGAGAATGCGTTATCCCCAACAATTGGCGTCGTAGGGGGCATATTTATTCTCGTGAATCGTTCGACCAGTCGAGAGGTCTCGAGAAGGTACTTCGAATTAATGTTCAACTTCGCTCCAAAAATGCTTGACAAGCTCATTGCCGTTTGGGCGAGGTCTGCGTTCCCTGCCCGCTCACCAATGCCATTAATCGCTACTTGGACTTGATTGGCGCCTGCTTCGACTGCCGACAAGCTGTTCGCCACTGCCAATCCGAAATCATTGTGACAGTGCACGTCGATGGGGACTTTCACGACTTTCCTGATCTCCTTAATAAAGTCAAACATCTGCGAGGGGGCCATTATTCCTACCGTGTCAGGTATGTTGATAATATCGGCTCCTGCAGATTCTACCCCTCTACAGATGTGTCGGAGGAACTTCATTTCAGTCCTCGTTGCATCCATTGGAGAAAAGAGGCACTTCGTTCCGTGATCTCGTACGTATTCAACTGCGTCAACTGACAGATCGTAGACTTCCTGTCTCGTCTTTTTCATTGAATATTCGAGCTGCACGTCTGACGTTGAGGCGAAAACGTGAATAAGCTCAACGCCAGCATTCAGGCACGCATCAATATCCGGTTTTACAACGCGCGCGAGACCGCACACAGTTGCCCGCAGACCTGCATCGACAATGCTCTTCACCGCGTTGTATTCCCCTTTTGAGGAAATAGGAAACCCCGCTTCTATGACGTCGACGCCTAGCTTGTCTAGGGCTTTAGCGATAGTAAGCTTCTGTTCGTCAGTGAGCGAAACGTTCGGCGTTTGCTCTCCGTCACGCAATGTTGTGTCAAAAAAAGTGATAATTTCCCTATTCATTATCGAACTGATGTAGCAGTCTGTCTATCAAATATACGTGTCTTACGACAATTATAGTGAAGCTACCTATAAAAACACTTTCTTTAGGAGGCACGCGCATTTTAAATTTTTCAGCTTGCTTATCCTTAGTTTGGAATCAACACTACTTTGAAGCCAGTTCTCTCAAAAAAAGCGTTTTTGGATCCAGCTGATTAAACGCACGTTTTCTACGAAAATCACGTCAATGGTCACCGCAAGTACTCCAACCAGAAAAATCGCATCAAAAACGCCGGCGCCACCGATTGATGCAAAAGCGAATCCACTCGGACGATAAGTTAGAATATCAGCTATGCGAGAGATATCAGCGCCGAGTAGCACGCCCAGTGAACCCGATACGTAGGCAATAGGACCAACGCTGCTCCATTGCCTTTTCGAAAGTGCTATGCCAACAACGCTTGCGGCGATAGCGATAGCGTAGATACTCCGGATGATAACGCCTTCTCCCGCCACGAACTGCGAGCTGAGGTAAGAGAGTACGGCAATTAACGTTATTCCAACGAGGCTTGCTCGAATAGGGCTCCGGTGATCTAGAACCATCTTGAGCGAAATGAAAAAGGGTATCAGGAAACCGGCCAAATCGACCCCAACAGCAAGATCATTTCTGGGTCCAACGATAAAAAACTCCTGGAATAGCAAAACACCACGCGGTACATAAATGATGCCCAAACCCAGTGAACCACGAAAATACAGCAATATCGAAGGTAATGAAGTCAGAAGAAGAAGCGTTGAACCGACAAAGATCAAAAGTGCTTCTGACCGTCTGAAGCCAACTGTCTCGAACCCGACTACGAGCAGCAAGAGTATAAGAAGAGCAAGGAACAAGAAGATGATCGATTCAATAAGCATGGTTCGTCAGTGAAAATCTGATTTTGAAGTGTGGCTGGCGAGACGTTCCTATATCACAAAACAGTATTTAAGTGCCTGTTAACTTCATGCTACTAGGCTTTTTTCCACTAAGAATCCCGTATCCCAAACCACTTCATCTCGGACAAACTCCAGAAGCCACAGAATTACTGCAGAGAGGCGACATTTATCGTCGCGTACTCAAAACCCTCTTAATTAACTCTCTGAAGATCACGCTTGCCGTTTCCACCTCACGAAGGTCTACCCATTCATCTGTGGTGTGCGCTTGGGCGATGTCGCCTGGCCCGAAGACGATGGTGGGTATTCCCGCCTCGTTAAAACGCGAAGCGTCCGTACTCGCGTCCATCGTCAGCACCTGTGGGACTTGCCCGCTACAGCGTATAGACTCGTCTAATAGCGTGATAATCTCATGAGTTGGTAAATAAAATGGCCGCGAGAAGTTTTTCGGATCATCTGCGAATTCAATTCTCGCTTCGGGTAGTTCCACTCTGAGCATTTCTAGAACACTAGATGCATCGTGAGGAGGCACATAGCGATAGTCAACATCTATTCGGCATCGATCGGGAATTATGTTAGGCGCGTCACCAGCAGAAATTGCGCTAACGGTGATTGTTTCGTTGCCAAGAACGGGGTGTTGCTTAAGGGGGATTTGGCCGATTTGCAGCACAAGCTTTGCCATCTCGACAATAGCATTCTTGCCGAGCTCTGGCTTGCTGGCGTGCGCTGATTTACCGATGGTTTCGATATGAAAGGTCAGCCGCCCTTTGTGTCCGTTGACTATCTTGAGATTGGTCGGCTCGCACACGACGCCAAAATCAGCCTCTAAGTGAGGCATGATATCTTGAGCGCCGAGGCTTCGAAGCTCTTCATCAACGACGAAGGTCGCGAGCAGCGTGCCCTTGAGCTTGCTTTGTTCGGTGCTGGCTATCGCATCGATAACAGCGGCAAGACCCCCCTTATCATCGGCTGTACCCCTTCCGAACATTCTCGTCCCTTGAATCCGAGGGGGAAAGTACGGCGGTACGGTGTCAAGGTGACCACACAACATCAGGACAGGTCGTCCCCTACCTAGCTTGCCAACGAGGCTGTTACCAGAGCGTATGATTTCCATTCCCAGATCAAGGAGCTTGTTTTCGAGAAAAAGGCTGATTTCACGCTCGTGAGTGCTCGTGCTGGGAATGTTCACCAAATCATATAGGAGTTCTGTGCTCGACAGAATACCACCTCTACTGAAGAACTGACAAAACCTTGGACTGCAGCACTTCGCTTACGATTCTCCCGTCTGCTTTGCCCCGTACTTGTTTCATGACGACACCCATCAGAGGGCCTACGGCACCTGCGCCTTTTGCCTTGATGAAGTCGAGATGCGAATAGACGACTTCGTTAACGATCGCTTGCAGCTCGCGTTCGCTCAACATGGTTAATCCCAGTTCTTCTGCAGCGTCGCCCGCAGTTTTTGTGTCACATTCGGCCAGCGATCGAAGAACCTCAGGCACTCCTTCCTTGGAGATGGTCTTGGATCTCACGAGCCAGAAAACGTCGAGGATTTGTTCACGCGTCAATCTGTCAAAGGGCGCACCGTCCCTCTTCAGTTCTGCGATGGTTCCCTCCAGCGTTCTGACGACTAGCGTCGCAGCGTCTTTCGCTTCGTCTTTTTCGATGCAGCCGTCTTGCCCGCACCAAAGGTCCATAACTTGTTCAAAAAGCCGATTGTTATCGGATCGCGCTATTTGCTGCGCCAACTCGTCATTTAGGAGGAAGTCACGCTTGTACCTCTGTGCCCTATCGCTGAGCAGTTCGGGTAGCTGCTGCTTAATACGCTCGACGAGCGTCTTCGGTAGCGAGATAGGGGAGACGTCCGTCTCCGGGTACATACGGGCGGCACCAGGCAAGGGTCGTAGGTATTCAGAACACCCGTCGTCTAAAGCGCGTCGCGTCTCCTCAGGAACGCCCTCAATAGATTCTTGCGCGCGCCCTTTAACAGCAGAGATCGCCTCAATGCAGGTCCTCTCGTTTTCATGTGCGAGTATGACAATCGCATCGTTTTCCCCTGCTTCGAGGAACTGTAAAAGGGCCTGTTTTTCTTGTTCTGTTATTCCATATTGTGGCAACTCATCGGTGTGAAAAATCCCAGCAACGCCCTTCTTCTTTGCCCGATCTGCGAATTCGGAGCCTAATCGGTGGCCTGACTGTATCTCTTTTCCCACAAGACCAGCAAAACCGGGCAATAACACCCCCCACACGTTTTTCTTCTTAAGAATGTTTGACTCTGTCTGAGTGAATATCGAAGTAACCTCAATGGGGCTTCCTACGCGCGCCCCGCGGGCTTTTAGCTCATCTCGGATCTTGAGCAAGCAAAGCTGCCTCGTGACTTCGAGGCGTACAATGTCCTCTATTAGGTCAAGCGCTTGCACGCCCTTGATTTCGACCCGCGCACCCCCAACAATGGAGATGTTTATGTCCTGCCGGATCGTTCCAAGCCCTCGCTTGACTCGACAAGCGCGCAAGATCGTTCCAATCGTGAGCGCGAGCTCTTTTACCATCTCAGGTGTCTTCAGATCAGGGGCAGTACCGATTTCGACAAGCGGGATACCAAGCCGATCGAGCGAATAGACGTCCTTGTCGACGATTTGTGCCGCTTCCTCCTCGACGGAAAGCGTGTCGATCCGAACGGGACCACTCCTAAGCGATACTTGCCCTTCGACTGCGAGAAGCGCCGTCCGTTGGAAACCACTTGTGTTCGACCCATCGATCACCAGTTTCCGCATAGTATGGACCTGTTCGAACGGTTTCATCTGAAGCAAAAGGGCTATTTGGAGCGCAAATTTGAGGGCTTCAAGGTTCATTTCCATCGGCGGTTCGTCATCATTTTCCACAAGGCCTGTGCTCGCGTATGCCTTGTATGCAAATCGCCGCGTGCCAACGCCCTCCTCTATTGCAGCTCGATCGATCTCCCCCAATTCACTCTTGGAAGGTCGTAAGTAGCGATAGAACTCATAAACCGCGTCTTTCGTATCCCTCAATTCGGTCGGACTACTGCAAAACAGCTTTGAAGCAGTGTTTAACTGCTGATGGATTTCTAAGCCTGCTTTGAAACCGACTTTCTTATAGTCGAGCTCCTTCACGGCAACTCCTCGAACGTGTCCCATGTCCTGGTCTCGTCTACAGATATTTCACCAGCAATATCGTTTTTCATACACCTTCGAATCTCGTCATGATTAGATGTCTGGCCAAGTACCCACATCAGTTTAACGAGCGCCGTTTCACTGAGCATATCGTCGCCTTCAATTACCCCTGCTTTCAAAAGATCACGGCCGGTATCGTAAACCATGTCACACACCCTGCCGTAGATGCACTGAGAGGTCATCACGATAGGCATAACCGCCGTTGTTTTTTTCACGTAGGGAATCCAATCGCTTGCAACGTGGCCGAGGCCCGTTCCTTCAATAACCAAGCCCTTGTATCCTTGTGCCACGTAGTAGTCCAAAATATTCGGATTTGCTCCAGGGAAAAATTTAATAAGAGCGCACTTTGGCTCGATCTTTGGACGTACGGAGAGTTCGCAACCACCCCGACCCGTTCGATCTGCTAAGAATTCCAGCGATCGTTCCTGATAGTTAACGCGTGCAATCGGCGCCGCGTTGACTGATTGAAACGCGTCACGTCGTGACGTGTGCATTTTCTTGGTGCGCGTTCCTTTGTGAACGAGGCAGGTGTCATCGGATGCGTTTTCGTGCATCACTGTAAAAACCCCCGCAAGGTCGCTCGTAGCTGCTACGGCGGCACAGATCGCATTTACAACGTTGTCGCTGCTTGGGCGATCAGCCGATCTTTGCGAGCCGACAAGAATGACCGGCACGGGCACCTGTAACATGAACGACAAGGCTGCGGCGCTGTATCCCATAGTGTCTGTACCGTGCGTAACAAGCACTCCGTTAGCTCCTTCACGGACGTCATTGTAAATACACTGGGCGAGCTCTGACCACAACTCTGGCCGCATGTTTTCGCTCAGTATGTTGTAGAGCACCATACCTTCGATGTTGGCGATTTCAGATAAGCCGGGAATTGCGTCGATAATGTCTTCCGCATCGAACTGACTCGTTACTGCTCCCGTTCGGTAGTCAATCTTACTCGCAATAGTGCCTCCTGTCGAGATGATGCTCAGCCGCGGCAACTCAGAGCGCATGGGCCGAGGATATCTCTTAGTCGATAAAGGCACCCCTTTCTCAACGAGCGTCATCTTCAGGCCCTCAGGTGCAAAACCGACGTTATAACCACTGTCGAGCTTGATCACAACAAAGTCTGTAGCACTTGGCATGAGCACGCCTAGAAACTCTTTCTCGTCCTTGACAACTCTGACGCGATCACCGTGTAGTATTTCGTTCAACTTAATCGCCGTACTCGTCTAATAGGTCTTTCTCCGCCCTTTGCAGGGCGTTTTGTTTTAGCGAGAGGCGTCGCTGTTGAGAACGTATGCGCCTGCGTCGCGCCTTTATCATCCGCGTTACCTCACTAACTGCGGGCCCGCCTTTCACGTCCCTCTTGGCAACGTTTTGGCTCACGTCAAGAGCCTCTCTGACGTCTTCAGCTGTCAAACCAAGGAGCGATAGAAGCTTTCCAACGTACTTTATACCTACTCGATCGATTGTGTCAAGATCGCACGTGCCGATCCGTGCGACTTCGCCTACAATAGTGTGTGCTGTTCTAAAAGGGACATGTGTCACGCGAGCTATAGTGTCTGCCAGCTCGGTTGCTGTAGTGAAACCGACGGAGCTCATTTCAGCTAACTTGTCTCTGTTAACGACAACCGTTTGCAATACGACATCAGCAATTCGGGTGCAGTCGATCGTCGTGCCCATCGCTTGGTGTAAATGCGGTGTGACCTCCTGCAAGTCTAGGTTGTAGCTATAAGGCAGCGCCTTGCAAATCACTAGGCTGGCAGTAAGCGCTCCGATGACTGCACCTGTTTTTGCCCGTATCAGTTCGAGCGGGTCAGGATTCTTTTTCTGCGGCATAATGGAACTTGTCGAAGCAAACTTGTCGTTTAGTTCAACGTATCCAAACTCAGACGTGCTCCAGAGTATGAACTCTTCAGCAAGACGGCTGAGTGTGATCATCAGATTTGAGGCGGCGGAAAGCGCCTCTATGACAAAGTCACGGGTGCTTACAGCATCCATCGAGTTCTCAATGATACCATCAAAGCCTAGAGCAGATGCAGCCGAATCCCGATCGAGCGGCCAGCCAGTAGAGGCAAAAGCGGCTGCCCCTAAGGGCGATTGGTTCGTTCGCTCATAGCAGTGTCCCAACCGAGCCAAATCTCGCTCCAAAGCAACCTAATACGCGAGCAAATGATGTCCAAGCGTGGTTGGCTGAGCGTGTTGTAAGTGCGTAAATCCGGGCATCATGGTGGACACATTGTCGCCTGCCCGTTCTAGAAGCGTACTTTGCAGGGCAAGAATGGCGTCCTCGAGCACGAGCAATTCATCACGAACGGCCATACGAATGCACGTTGCAACCTCATCATTTCTAGACCGGCCTACGTGCAGCCAGCCGGCTTGCGCAGTCCCCACATCGTCAGTCAGTGCCGTTTCAATTGCAATATGGACATCGTCAACGTCCTTCGGTAGTTGCGCGTACCCGCGCTTATTAATGTTAAACAGCGACCTATTCAGTGCTTTGTAGGTCGTTTGCGTGATTATCGCTTGTTTTTTGAGCATTCGCGCGTGCGCTAAATCAACGAGAATGTCATAGCGAAAGAGCCACGCGTCGGCGACGATAGAGGAGGTAAACAGCAATGCGCGCTCATCGAAACCCGCTAGGCGGCCCTTCCGTATAATGTTCTGCGTCATTACATTCTCAGACGAAGGGACGGTTATTATGTATTTCGCTCGATTTCCTTTGAGCGCGTCTTTGCACGCCGCGCTAGTAAGCGTAGTTCCACAGCGTTTAATCTCAGTAACATTCATCTGAAGTAACGTATGAAATGTCTTCTTTGAGTTCGATGCAAAACTTAATCAGTGAATCGGCTGACATTAGCTTAGAACGCAAGCGCTTCAACGAACATGAGTAGCTTAGAGGGTAAAACCATCGTTATAGGCGTCACCGGCAGTATTGCAGCAGTAGAGACGGTCAAGCTTATTCGTCAGCTCAAGCGCAAAGGTGCAACGGTGCACGCCGTCACGACACCAGCAGCCCGGCAGGTTCTCAACCCAAACGCTTTGGAATACGCCACACAGAACCCTGTGATCAATGAACTTACAGGGAAAGTAGAACACGTCACATTTCTCGGGAAGAACGGATCGGCAGACTTGCTGTTAATTGCGCCATGCACGGCAAATACGATAGGTAAGGTGGCACACGGGATTGACGATACTCCGGTAACAACGTGCGCGGTCACGGCCATGGGATCGGGCAAGCCCGTAGTGATGGTTCCTGCGATGCACGTGTCGATGTATTCCCATCCGCTTGTCAAAGAGAACCTCAATCGCCTAGAAGAGCTAGTGCATTTCGTTTGGCCGCGCCTTGAAGAAGATAAAGCAAAAGTCGCTGACATGCACGAAATCGTACTAACAGTCGAACGGCTTTTATCCCGAGGGGATCTAGCAGAAAAAAGAGTATTGATAACAAGTGGCGCGACGATAGAGGCCGTGGACCCGATTCGCATTCTCACCACAAGGAGCTCTGGACGGACTGGTAGAGAGATTGCTTATGAAGCTTTTCGAAGAGGTGCTGACGTTACTATCGTGCACAATGGCACTGTGCGGCTCGTGAATCAAATACGCGTAGAAAGTGCAGCTGAAATGAGCGACGCGGTGCTGACTGAACTAGACAAGGGATATGACATTTTTATCAACACGGCGGCCATCTCGGACTTCACGGTCGATAAACACACTGAAAAGATTAGATCAGGTCAGGCGCGTAATCTCGAGCTGAAAAACGTACCCAAGCTCACCGAAATCGTTCGAGCGAAGTACCCGCGCCTTTTTATCGTCTGTTTTAAAGCGGAAACCCATACGACCCCAGATTCGCTCATTGAATGCGCCCGCTCGATTCCCGTTAATCTTGTAGTTGCAAACGATGTAACTGTGCGCGGCATGGGCACTGAAGACAACGAAATATATATCGTAAATTCGCACGTCGAACGGTACCAAGGCAACAAAGCATATCTCGCTGTGAAGATTGTTGATGCAGTCGTTCAGCGATTGAACCACACATGAAAGCGTTCTGCCCTTTTCACATCACAGGGTTTTTCGCGCTGAAACTATACAAGAAACAGCTTTCCTCAATTGGGTGCGGCATTGTTATAGCTGACGGCGCCACAACTGAGACCTCCGCAGGGCGCGGTTGCGTCTATATCAACCGACAGCTGGACCCAGCACCCACCACAAAAACGGTAGTGGCCTTGCTAACCGACAGGAAGGTGGACATTCTGACCGAGCTGGCGGGGCCAATGAGCTGCGGACTCGGCACAAGCGGTGCCGGCGCTTTAAGCACTGCTCTTGCCCTTAATGAGTTATGGGGGCTTAAATACAGCTTCAATGCCCTATGTGGGATCGCACAACGAGCAGAAATCGCTAACAAAACTGGAGTCGGCGACGTTGTCGCCCAAGCAATCGGAGGTATCGTCATTCGGCAGCAAAATGCAGTTGATCGAATTCCTACCACCCCGATCGAAGTGTCCTATGTTGTCTTTGGACCCATTTCGACACCCGAAATCTTGGCAGATCGAGACACGCTCACCGCAACTAACAAGTTTGGATCAGCCGCGCTACAGAAGCTAACGCAAAGGCCGACTCTCGACGAATTCATGCGCTTGTCAAGACAATTTTCCTATGATAGTGAGCTCATAAGTTCAAAAGCGCAAGACGCGGTCGAGGCAGTAGAAGCCAGCGGGGGGCTTGCCTCGATGGCTATGCTCGGAGACACCGTCTACGCTCTAGATCCTGCCAACGCACTCAACGAGTTTGGAGCCGTCCGAAAAACAACGATATGCAATGAGGGCGCCCACCTCGTCTTCTAAACGCGATGCAAAATAGATGAACAGCAAAAGTCTCAAAAAAACGGACACCAAAGACGCGCTACTTATGGGGAACCAATCAAAAAGGTAGATGGAAGAACAACATATTAGTCAAGGCGCGCAGCGCAAACTTCCAACAATAATGTAGTTAATCCATCAATTCAGTTCAATCCGTAATTCAACTAGGTTTGGTTACTCTTCGACTACTTCAGCAAAAGCGAAGTTGCGCTTTACAGCCTTGATTTCAATCTTAGCTTCGTCACCGATCTTTGTGTGTGGAACGAAAATCACGAAACCACTAATGCGAGCTATGCCGTCGCCCTGTTTTGCAATATCTTCGATTTTCACGTCGTATTGCTTTCCGACATCTACAGGGGCAGCCTTTGGTTTGCTATCATAGCTCTTGTTGCCGCCGCCGAAATTGTTTCTTGTATTTGCTCGATACACGCCTTCACCTCCTATGTGCTTAGACACGTACCTGTGTGCAGGTATCCTATATAGCTTCACGCTTCGGAGAGACGGAGCGCTAGTTTCGAACAAACGGGGTGCTCTCCGCGTGATAGCAGAAACTTGCGGCTCTGTTCGAACGCGACGTTTTCATCACTTGAATGATCCATGAGGTGAATTCAATGAGGTGCCACATTTCGGAACAACTTTGTCTACACACAAAAAAGGCGCAGCATGTGGCAGTGATCTAGCAATCTAATGAATTAAAAAACCTTCACCAGTCTATTTCGCTTGAGGCTGCGCCTCATGATGTCTAGCAAGCCCTTGTGGGTTCAACAAAGCATACAGAATTGACTAAATCGACTGCGGCGATTCTCAGACAAGTTGGCGGCGAGTTCAGCACCTTCGACGGCTGGGTCGAATAGTATTGAGATAAGCTAGAGGCTTTTTTGCTCGCGCGTTTTGAGACCGCGCCGAAAGCGAGTTGCAGTAGAACACTTGTGTATAATCCAACAAGTTAAAATAGTACCTCGTTCTTGGGAAAAACAGTTGGGAAAAGGCATAGAAAGCCGTGTGCCTCGCACAGAGCGTGACTACCTCATTTTGGAGACACGCGGCGCCGCCCCCCAACAGTAATCAATAAGCAAGCGTGAACACTTAGG
>JBAXDW010000021.1:0-13347 GCA_037140755.1 Methanobacteriota archaeon | reverse complement strand
AGTGATGTCTGACGCGCCGTCTGGTGCAGCTACTCCAGCCGTTTTAACTCGCGCCGGCCTTAATCTTTCGCAATGCGCACATTTCCTAATAAACTCAGGCTTACAAATTGTCCCAGGAGTACCCTACTACGACCTTCGCGCAAAACAGGGCTATGATATCCGTCTTCGACCTGGAGTTCCTGACGCCCCCACAATCCGCGACGCTTCTCGCAGGCTCGCAAGATATTGCAACTGCGACCTAGCAGTTATAGGAGAGACGATTCCAGGAGGGACAACTACGGCATTATGTGTGCTGCGAGCGCTCGGCTACACCGCAAACGTTAGCAGCAGTTTCGCCGCGAATCCTATAGCTTTAAAGGAAGAAGTCGTGAGAAAGGCAATGCGATGTGCGTCGATCAGTCCAGGAAGCTTGAGACATGATCCAATGCGGGCAATTAAGCTATTCGGTGATCCGATGATGCCTTGCGTGGTTGGGCTAACCGAAGGCTTCCTCAACTCAGGAAAGGAGGTTGTGCTAGCCGGTGGGACCCAAATGGGCGCAATCGCTGCCGTCTTAAAGGAGCTCGAATTTAGCGACAATCTTGTTTTAGCAACGACCAAGTATATCTTTGACGACACTTCAGCACGGTTCGTCGAGCTGATTGAAGAGTTAGAAATAGATGCATTTAGCGCTTATCCAGATTTCTCAAAAAGCTCAATTGGCGCACTCCAGAAATATGAAATCGGTGAAGTGAAGGAAGGTGTCGGGGCCGGCGGGGCAATGGCCTTAGCCTACATTTCCGGCTACGATCAGAAAGCGTATAGACAAGAAGTAGAGACGGTCATTAAGCAGCTATAATGCATATTTGCGCCGAATTCGAAGCCTGCGCAGGCGATCGTGAGTAGATACTCAAACGCTTAACAAACTATAAAAGGCTTAACAAACTATAAAAGCTTCTTGTATCAATATAAATGAGATGTTCAAGAAAAAGCACGTCGTTTCAGTACGAGATTTGACGCGCGAAGATATTGAGTTTATTTTAGACTGTTCCGAGAGAATGATGCCGTACGCAAAAACTGGCGTTCGGGTGCTCCAAAACCGGATATTGGCGCTACTTTTTTTTGAACCCAGTACGAGGACGCAACTCTCGTTCGACTCAGCGATGAAGCGGCTGGGCGGCTCCACTCTAAGCTTGACTTCAGAAGAAAGCTCGGTGCTAAAAGGGGAGACTCTCGCCGACACGATAAAAGTTGTTGAAGAATATGCGGATGCCATAGTCCTCAGGCACCCAAGAGAGGGCGCAGCCCGCATGGCTAGTGAAATATCGAGGATTCCCATCATAAATGGGGGGGACGGAGCGGGGCACCACCCAACCCAAACCCTCCTTGATCTTTATACGATAAAAAAAGAGAGTCACCTAGACGATCTCGACATAGCTTTACTCGGAGATCTGAAATACGGAAGAACCGCTCATTCGTTAGCCTATGCCCTTAACATGTTCAACGCGAACATTGCACTGGTCGCCCCAGAAGGACTTCAAATGCCCAAGCATATCGTAAATACCTTGGATTCAGTTAGGTTAGCCGAGGACGTAGACGAAGTCATTCGCGATGTAGACGTTCTCTATGTCACGCGAATACAAAAAGAGCGATTTCCTGAGCCAAACGAGTATTTGCGAGTTGCAAAGAGTTACCGGCTAACATTACGCGTCTTAGAGCGGGTGCGCGAAAATCTAATTATCATGCACCCACTTCCACGCGTTGACGAAATAGCCCCAGAAGTAGATCAAACCAAACATGCGAGGTATTTCAAACAAGCGTTCTACGGGATACCCGTCAGAATGGCGTTGCTTGCCATTCTCATGAATGGTGCGATATGATACCGAAAAAAGTCAAGGAAGAATTACGAGTCCGATCGATTAAAAATGGCTCTGTCATAGATCATATTACGGCCGGAAATGCTCTGAACGTACTCAAAATACTCGACATAACCGGCACTACGAAGGCAATCGTTAGCGTCGCTATGAACGTTTCAAGCAAGAGGTTACCGTTCGGACGAAAAGATATCGTCAAGATAGAAGACCGGGAGCTGGTTCCAGCAGAAGTTGACAAGATTGCTCTTATTGCGCCTAAAGCGACGATTAACATCATACGGGATTATGAAGTTGTGCAAAAAAACTCAGTTGTTTTGCCGAACGTAATCACCCACGTCGTTCGGTGCCCCAACTTAAACTGTATTTCCAACAGCAATGAACTCGTTTATTCAAAGTTCAGAGTCCTTGATTCGTTTGTGTTAAGGTGTAGTTACTGCGAAACCATTATCGATAGCGATATCGCAGCATACCTGATTTGAGTCAGTTATACGCACTAATATATAGGTGTTTCTAGTTTTAACGGTCAACAGACCTGACAGAAAACAGTGCGAAGAGCACAAATGAATTTTCTACTACTATTAGTTTTTTGAGAGATGCGGCTCTAGAATCGAGGCGAACAGATCGTTTCTGTCTGACTAGGGGGGAGCTTGCTTATTGGCCCCAAGCAACGCACAGACCGAAGCCATCCTTAATACGTGCTTCTTCAACCGATTTTCCGCGCGGCAAGCTTGATCGCTTCGACTAGGCTATTTTGCGGCATAATCGAAGCGACTGGGATGCGTAGGATCTTCTCGACCGTTGGGCTGACGATCGGAGCACAAACCAGCGCGAGCGCGCCATCTCGTTCAGCGTGGATAGCTGCAATCAAAGCTTCTTCAATTGAGGTTGCAGGGTACTCTCGTATGATGATCTCTTTTCCGTCTATTACCATCGACCTTTCTGTTATCTTATCCAGTACAGGTCTTGCTGCCACAACGGCAATGAGTTCCCCCTTCTTTGAGGTTCCTTCTAACCTTCTGACCGCTTTTAGGATCTCTCTAAGTGTCTTAAGGTTTGGTTCGCGTTCTCCGGAAATGATTTTATAAAGTGTGCTTGAGGAGACCCCTGATATCTCAGCAAACTTAGTGACCGTAAATCCAAGCTCTTTGATTGAGTGCAAAAGGGTGCTCTTTAGCTCCTCATCTGATGAAAACGTTGCCCGTATTAGATCATCTGCTAGCATTTGCGATTTCTTGGGACAATTATGATACTTATTATTTAATGGTTGCTATAGGACAATATATTGTACAAAAAAGGAAATACGCCTCTCAACGATGAACCGGTTGCCGGAGCACGGATTGAGTTTTGAGACTTCGTCGGCGGTAGTCGAATGCAAAGAACACCAATTGCTCGAGCGCCCCACGCCATCGCTCTGTAATGACGTTCTACCGTTAAGCTTGTAAACTTCAATTTCCAGTTAAGTATATGAACCAGCAGTTTGATGAAAAACTGACGATTTTCTGGGACTCAGGCGACGTTGTATTAGTCGATCAGACTAAGCTCCCTGTCACTTACGAGTTCGTGAGAATTACTACAATAAATCAACTCATCAATGCGATAAAAACATTGAAAGTGCGCGGAGCGCCAGCCCTCGGAGCGGCTGGTGCCTATGGCGTTGCTCTTGCTGCACATAAGAAGAAAGGCCGTAGCGCAGTCAAACTAAAAGCACACATACATCTAGTAGCAAGCTCGATTTTGGAAACACGTCCGACTGCCATTAATCTGTTTTACGGGGTTGATCGTGTTCTAAGAGCCGTCGAGCCCTGCATTACAGTTGAAGAAGTTAGAGAAGTGGCGCTTAATGAAGCGATTTGCATAGCCGAAGACGATGTGGCAGCTAATAAGGCTCTAGGTGCCTTTGGCGCATCTTTGCTGAAAGATGGCGACGTTGTAATGACGTACTGCAACGCAGGAAGACTCGCGACGGTTGGTTGGGGAACTGCCTTGGGAATCGTACGCTCTGCAATACAAGAGGGAAAGCGGATCGCTGTATATGCGTGCGAGACTCGACCACTCAACCAAGGAAGCCGTATTACAGCGTTTGAATTGCTGGAAGACCATGTCCCCACTACCTTAATCGCTGATAACATGGCTGCTTCGATAATGAAGCAAGGAAAAATCGACAGCGTGATAGTGGGGGCAGATAGGATTACGCAAACTGCAGTCTATAACAAAGTAGGAACGTATATGCTAGCTATTTGCGCCAAAACTCACAGCGTACCGTTTTATGTAGCTGCGCCTTTATCAACCTTTGATTATGAAAGCTCAGTTGTCAAGATTGAAGAGCGCGACGCGAATGAGCTCAAATTTTGCCGTGGAAAGCAAATCGCCCCCCGCTCGGTACGCGTCGAAAACCCCGCCTTTGATGCGACTCCCGTGGAGTTAGTCACGGCGATAATTACGGAAGAAGGAATTTTAAATGCACCACATCGGCCTGTGAACCGCTGATCGGAGCTACAGAGGGATTGAGATGTCAACAGCGATAAATGTGATATGCCAAGACAAACCAGGCGTTTTAAGAGATATTGCAGCTGCGGTTGCGCATTTTGAGGGGAACATACAGTATACGCAGCAGTTTATTCTCGCAAAAGGAAAGCACAAAGGCTTGGCCGCAATCTACATGGAAATTGAGAATGTACCTAATGGGCGTGAATTAGCTAAAAAGCTAAAAGCTATCGCTCACGTTGAAAGCGTTTCTTTTCACCAAACATTCGAAAAGATTTGGGGTTCCAGGATCATAATAATCGGCGGGGGCGCTCAGGTTGCGCAAGTAGCCCTTGGAGCAATTACAGAAGCTGATAGACATAACATTCGAGGCGAGCGGATTAGCATTGACACTTTGCCTATTATAGACGAGAATAACATAGCAAAAGCGGTAAATGCGGTTTCCAGAACGCATCGAGCAAGTATTTTAGTACTAGCTGGTTCTCTCATGGGTGGAAAAATTACTAAAGAGGTCACAAAGCTGCAAAATGAGGGCTTTAAGGTCATTGCTCTTAATATGGCAGGCTCCGTAACAGATGTGGCTGACCTGGTGGTCACCGATCCGGTTCAGGCTGGAACCTTTGCTGTGATGGCAATCGCAAAAACAGCGAGCTTTAACATGGATCGCGTTGAGGGTCGGCGCTTTTAGCACTTGTACATTAAGAACTAGTGTCTTACAACGTGGAAGCAATTAGGATTGGCAGCGTGATAGTCGCGTCTGAATATACAGTTACCGTCTCAGCGTGTTCACCTATTTTCCCCCACGACTTCGCTTCGTCCAATGTGGCACCGGAGAGGCCCCCCGTCTCGGGCGTATCCATTGTGAGTTGAATGGCAAAGTCGAGCCCTTTGGGAATGAGAAGCATTGATTGCATAATAAAATTCTTCGGAACGCCGCCGCCAATAAAAAGCGCCCCAGCCCTTCTCGCTTTGTAGCAGATATCTATGATTTGTCGAATATCCTTGAATGTATCAACTTGAAGATCACGTTTGTACCCGAACACCCAACTCTGAAGGCCAATCGAAGAGTCAGCAATTGCAGGACAAAAAACGGGGACTTGGTTATCCACCGCGGCTCGCAAAATGGAGTTTTTATCCATAATGCGCGACCCGATTTCCTGCAAGAACTCACATATAGTGAACTGCTTTCGTGGGCGTGAATCAAGGATATCGGTAACGATTGTATCAAACCTATTTTCAAACGTTGTGAAATGTTTATCAGCCAGATAGACGTCGTATATCCTATCAATTTTGGAGTTCTTTAGCTCGATGTCATTCACACTACTTTGGCCTTGACAATGCTCGCCGCCGAACGCTTCGATCAAATCGTGCACTAAATTAGCTCCGGTCGTAACCAGAACGTCAATATCACGACGCTTAATCATATCAACAACGACCTGTCTCATTCCAGCAGGGATCATAGCTCCTGCGAGGCCAAAGAAGCACGTAACATCTTCAGCTTGCATTTCTCTGTAAATTTTGACAGCTTTGGCTAAGCGTCCCGCCCCAAAAGCACAGTTTTCGTACTGCTGGATGAGGGCGGCTACAGTGATTCCTTTTTCGACTTTAGCGTGTTTGACCGGGTTCACTAAATCGTCTCCATAATAATAGCTTGTTACAAAACGCTTGAGTGAACGAACAAGAAATCCCGAACGAATTTCGCCCCGACAAGGGCCGACATTCCCATGTCGTAATCAGGAGTGATTTCAACGATGTCAAAACCAGACACACGAGGCGACAACTCTCGGATTGCCGTTTGCAGTTCCAAGGGCGTCAACCCATAGGGCTCAGGATTTCCTACGCCCGGCGCAAAAGAAGGGTCTATAGCATCCATGTCAATCGATAGGTAGATAACTCTGTTTTTTGCTGTGTGTTCAATATCGCTCAAGATTTTTTTAATTCCCACGCGTCTAACCTGGTCCATTGTATAAATAACGCTGGTATCTAGCGCACGCTCATACTCATCGCGAGCTCCACTGCGGATTCCGATTTGAATCAGCGGTACTCCAAGATGGACTATGTTCCGTGCAACGCATGCGTGGCCGAATTCATTACCAAGATAATTCTCCTTGAAATCCAAATGCGCATCAAAAATAACGGCTAAGAGCTCCGTTTCTCTCGCTAAGGCCTTTATGCAGGGAACGGTGATTGAGTGCTCACCACCCAACGTTATCGGCACTTTTTCGTCCTTAACTAAACGAGAAGTTGTTGCCTCGAGATCTGCAACCATCTCGTCTAGGTTGCCATACTCGGTATCGCCCATATCGTGCACTAACGACTCTGAAAGTTCCCGATCGTACTCAAAGTCATACGGCTCAAAGTTGTGAGAAGCTTTCCGTATAGCTTCAGGAGCCCATCGGGAACCGGTTCTAAACGAGGAGGTTCCGTCAAACAAAATACCGTGTATTACGTACTTGCTGCTTGCGTAATCGGAACCTGAATCGGCAAATATCATGCGGTAAAAAGTGAGTTCCGGTTGGACTTATGATTTGATATCTAATTTGCGCTTTCCCATCGATTCCAAGTACGTCACATCCTTACCAGCTTCTAGCTTATCTATATATTCTGGAAGGATCTCGATCTCAAAAGTTGAGTAGTCGTTCAAATCCATGAGCTGCGCGACGTTTCCCATAACAGAAAGAACTTGCGCTCCTTTTCTTTCAACAATAGGTACATAGATCTTAGCGCTAACGGGCTGCACAATTGACCGCTTCTGCCCGTCGAAAACTCCGATCGCGTCTATTCGCGCTTTGGCTGATCCGTGCTTGCCCGGCTTTGATGTTGCTAAATTGACTATAGTTGAAGGTTCATCATCTATTATGATATAACGGCCTACTTTGAGCGTTCTTATTTCCGTTTGCTCCTTCATGCGAGATAATAGACGAGCATTAAATATAAATGTATACGCATTAGATTTAACGATGAGCGTCCGCCAGCGCGCGCTATTCAAGAAACCAACGAGATTTGTTGACGTAGAATGAAGATAGGAATCGTCTCCAGATGTGACAGTAAAGAAGCAATCGACTTAGCTGCGGAAATAGGTCACCACCTGAACGGGCGTGCTCAGACGATCTATGACAATGAAACCGCTCAAGCGCTGGGAAAAGAAGGAGTGCCCTTGGAAACCTTCGGCGCCGACGTAATAGTGACCGTAGGAGGAGACGGCACGATTCTGCGCGTTCTTCAAACCCTTCGACACCCGATTCCAATAGTCGGCATAAATGTCGGAAAGGTCGGCTTCTTGGCAGACGTCGGTCCTGAAAGGGCTCTCAGCGTTGTTGAAAACCTGCTGGATGGTTTCCGCGTCTCCGCACACTCACGTTTAGCTATTTCAGTGAATGAGAGACGCCTACCGTCCGCTACTAACGAAGCAGTAATCGTCACTTCACGCCCAGCAAAAATACTAGAGTTTAGTATTGAGGTAGATGATCACGTTGTGGATGTCTTACGTGCAGACGGTGTGATTATAGCGACTCCAACTGGTTCAACCGCTTACGCGAGGAGCGCGGGAGGTCCGATCGTAGATCCACGTGTGGACGCATTCCTCATCGTCCCGCTTGCGCCGCACAAACTTTCAATTCGTCCGTGGCTAGTCTATGATGAGGGCACGGTAGCTGTAACAATAAGGGAAAAAGATGCTGCGATCGTGGTCGATGGCCAATACAGTGAAACCGTTCACAAAAATGATGAGATCCACTTTTATAAGGATCAAGAGAAGTCTCTTTTCGTCCTCGGTGAAAAGAGTTTTTTCGAAAAAGTCCTCGAGAAGTTGAGATAACGCGTCTGTGTGACAATTGCGCCTGTGGCCTAAACCTCACTGCGAGCTGCTACGGTTCCTTTATTAAAGCGAGCGCAAGCATTTTCTGAGCAGTTTTCCAAGAATATCTAGTTTGAGGTGGTAATTCCCCACGCTCATCCAACCACTCTTTCAAAAAAGCAATCGTCTTTGCGTCCGACGGATAACCACTGCCTATGTTCACACCGAGTGAGTATTCGAGTACTTGGATGCTCGCATCCCGACTAACTTTCGCGATGATCGACGCTGCTGACACGATGACACGATTTGAGTCCGCATGGTGTTCTGCGATTACGTTGCTTATTCCGCTTGCTTCCTTCACGCGCTGAGAGAATCGCGTTGCATTAACGTCGGCAGCGTCGACAAAGGCTGCATCAGGCTTTAAATGACGCAAGCTTTGAGCATGCCCCCTGACAAGGATGTCATTCATAGTCAGGATTTTTCTCAATTCGTCTATTTGCTGAGCCGTAATCTCCTGCAACTGGACAGCGCATACTTTTTCAATTCGCTTTGATAGAAACTCGCGGCGCTTTGGACTTAATGCTTTTGAGTCTCTTAATCCCATCCTATCTAAATACTTCAACGCTGAAGAGTCAATGGAGACCCCTGCGACAAATAGTGAGCCTAAGACAGCTCCTTTTCCGGCTTCATCTACTCCGGCAACTTTCATGTCGAGTGGAGTTCTCTTAAAACAAATGACGCAGGCTTGCCAATTGTCGCGGGTTACGGGAGATCAAACGTTTAATAATTCCAGCAACACTCATTTCTTCAAGTGGAAGGCCTTCAATCGAACGAATGAGCTTGTTTAGCTCAGCATCGGAAAGATTTACAAACATGTCCTTAATTTTGTAATTACGTTCGAGCTTTTTTCCAAAAGAAGCGCGCCAACCTGCTTCATAGTTCTTTAGTACCTTCAATGAAGGGTCTTGTGCTCGAACCGCTTGCACTGCGACCTCGCCAGCGAGTCTACCACCGTCCAACGCGTTGATTATGCCTCCACCTGTAATAGGGTCTACATGGCGGGCAGCGTCACCGACGAGCATGAGCCCATTGTCCACCGTCTTCCGAGCTGGTTTGCTAACAGGAACGCCGCCTAGATGCATTTCAACCGGTTGAGCGTTAGGAAAGTGTCTTTCCACAAACGCATTCAAATAATCTATGGAGTGCTTGTTCTCTAATTTGTTCGCAAGAACCCCTAACCCGATGTTTCCTTCTTGAGGCCCTTTTGGAAATGCCCAGGCGTAGCCGCCGGGAGATTCCGAACCAAGATAAAAATCATTATAATCTCGTTCCAAATCGGCATTTATCATTAGGTATTGTGCACAGCTCTCGAGATCGCTTGGTCTTAGAGTCGTATTAATGCCTGCCCAGCGGGCGACTTGTGACTCGATTCCATCAGCCGCAATAACTACAGTTGCCTGTACCTCAAGTGATTCACCAAGGTGTCGGACTTTAACACCGCAAACAAACCTATCTTCTCTAATAACGCCGGTAGCGCGTGTACGAACAGTTACATCGGCCCCTGCTTTGGCTGCTCGCTTCGCAAGATCTCGATCAAAAATCTTGCGTTCAAGTACATAGCCTACCTCGGGCCCTGCAAGTTCTTCTGATACTTCCAAGATCGTTCCATCAGGCGCAAATATGCGGGCGCCAATTACTTTGTTTGCGATCCATTCTTTTTTTGGTCGTAGAAACTTTGAGAGAGCCTCTTTCGAGATGCCCTCAGCACAGCGCACAGGATCGCCGATCTCCTGCCGCTTTTCAATCAAAAGAACGTCGCAGTCGCTTGCTGCCGTCGCTGCAGCATAAGAACCGGCGGGGCCAGCGCCTACTACTACAACGTCGTATTTGTCTTTCACGCTTGCGCCCCCCTAATTAACAAATTGCTAGAGCACCTACCGGACAAATTGTCACACAGGTCTCACACGCTGTACACGTATCTGCAATTTCTAGACACGACTCGATAAGCGTTATCGAGTTAGTGGGACAAACTGACACACAAGCGCCACAATGCCCACATTTGTCAATATTAACCTTAATCACGATTGACCTCTTCTATATATTGAGAGACAAACGGGTGCTCTAGCGCCAGCAACCATCGTACCGCTCTTTAACGGAATTGTTAGCGTATATAGCGAAGATCCTCCTCGCTCGCTACTTCGTGCATCCCAGTCTGTTCCATTTCCCTAAGCCGTGCAACGATTTTTTCCATGTCTTTAGCACGGTCTTCCAACGCTCGCATATTAATGTCAATACTAAGAGCCTTGCATAAGACTCGCAATACCGCTTGAGCGCTTTTTGGATCGACTAAGTAACCAGACGTCTCACCCATCAAACAGATTGCATCAATTCCTGCCAGGCCTCCGAGGCCTAACAACAATCCAGAAGCGCCTACGATGCCCCCACCTGGCTCGTTTTCTTTAAATACTACCCCGTATTCTTTCATTTCTTCGACCAGCGCTGCGTTGTTCACAGCCCCGAGGACCGCAGGTTTTTCGACAAGTTGTCCGAGACCATAACCACCAAGCGTGTAGATTCTTCGTACCTTGTTTCTCTTTGCTATGTCCAGATACGCATCAGTCAGTTCGTAGTGGCCGTCATTTGTCGCGCTTTGATGGTCCCCAACTAGGATTAACAAATCCTGCTTCTCGCTCTTGACTGCATAAAACTCGCTTCTGACCATCCTCACCAATCCATCGGCAAGTACTATCACCTGCGGTGGAAAATGCGAGGAGTATATCTCCGCTATTTTCTGCGCGCCAAGCTCATCTATTATGTGTTCAGCGACTAGTTTTCCGACGTGTCCAATTCCAGGCAATCCCTCAACTAGAATCGGGTTTTCCAATTCGACGTCTTCAATATGCTTGATTTCTATTCGCTTCATTTAAATCCCATTTCTTCCCAAGAGATCATGCCGCTCAAATCAAAAGCTCACTTAGACCTCGCACTTGTCTCGCGCTTGAGAATTCTCCGGTACCTCCCATATCGATCTTCTGGTGAGAATCTTGGTGGACGCGCCGTCGCAGTTGCTTGCCCACACACTGGGCACTTTTCCTGAAAGGTATACTCGTGGCATTTCCGAAGCTTCATAATCTGTTCAGCTAAACCGTAAGCATATTATGATGATTGAAGTTCCCTATGAAACTTACCAGTGCCGCCAGCCTTGATGACTACCGCAATAGCTGCGTTTGCCGCTTTTTTCATCTCGTTTTCTGCTGTTTTGTAATCCAAGGCGACTATTCTTATCCGGTAGCGAGGCGCACCAATATAGCTTACGTCAAAGCGAACTTCATCATTCTCAGACTTCATAGCAGCTTTTAGAGCTCGTTTGATTACGTCTATCCCGTTTGGTTGCGGGCAGACCAAATCCACATAGCCCGTTATGTAGACGTACGGTATTTTTACATTCTCTTTCGCAATAAGCGCAATCTGGGCAGCAACTTCTGGTTGAAGTCCCGTGAGAGCTTCTGAGCCTCGCGTGGCAGCGTCCTCGAAAACATAGTATAGGCCGCCAAATTTGTCAGCGAGTTGATCGTAAAGGGTTTCTTTATCGACCCCTGTTGCCTCTGCAACAAACTCAAGCCACTTTTCCGCCTTTTGTTCGCTCTTCCATTCTTGAATTTTAGCGCGGCGCTGATGCTCATTCACGTCTTTGAACGAGAGATCTATGTGGCTTCGACCAGGATCGACGTTCAGAACTTTGCAAACAATCTTTTGACCTTCTCTAACATGGTCTCTAATGTACTTAACCCACCCCGAGGCAACTTCGGAGATATGAATGAGCCCCTCCTTCTTGTCGTACTCGTCAAGTTGGACGAAAGCTCCGAAGTCGACGACATTAACTACAGTACAGACGACTAAATCTCCGATCTCTGGCCAGGCTTTTCTCATAGGACCTCAAGTATTTGCGTCCTTATCTCCGCCCTTCCCCCACGCGGCTCTGCGAGGGTTCTCCCACAGACTATACAGTTCACAACTGACGAGGCATTGCCAAACACGATCTGGATGTTCTCACAATCCATACATCGAACACGCAGGAATTTACTCATAATCTACACCTCTACTAACTCGAATTTCGATACCCGAAACCCTTTTCGCGTGTGTGCTTTGTTACACTCAGTGCAGCGATAGCGGATGTTTACTCGCTTAGTGGGCTTATCCCCACCCGGAACCTTAGAAAACTTACCGAGATTACCAATGCCGCTTCGCCGCTTTTTTTGGCGCGCGATCCACGTCAAAGACGATGCACGCCCCTTGCGCACTTTTTCAACTTCTTGAATGGTGTGTTTTCGGCACACCGGACATATCGACTTGACCTTCTTTGGCATCTTCAAGTTTATCACCGACTATGATAGCTACATGGCGATCGGAAAGGGCCTGGGCGTTACCCTCCGGCAGTAGAGATGTTTCGCCTTCACCAAGTTTGTAGTTTTCGCCATCGAGCCCTATAAACGTTGGAATATCTGTCAAAACTCGCACTTGGAGGTATCTCATGTTCTCGTGTTCTCGTATTAAAGTCCTTTCGTCGTGGCGAGCTTCGTTTAAATCCATATTCTCTTGCGCGTCTTCATTGAAATCGTTTAAACGCTGACTTCCCTTTCCTGCGTGAGGCTGTTTGACGCTTACCTCGTCAAGCTTCACATGAAAAGAGTCTTCATCAGGGACAGGCCGAGCGACTCTGAGGTTTTCATCTGCTTGGAGGACCGGAGGTGACTTAGGACGACCGCCTTTTTTAGATTCCTTTTGTGCAACCAAGCAGTCGCGATAAGTGGTAAATACGCTGTAAACCGTATCGTAGATCTGAGCCTCGGCGTAGGCTAGCGATGTATCTTCTTTATGTCCTTTTGCTGCGAGCGCCGCTAGCTTGATTATTTTCGCCACACGCTTGTCATAAATCGCGTCTGCAACTCGCAAAGCATTTTCAAGTTCGTCTTGTTTTTGAGGATCGTCGCTGTTTTTCAATGAATCAACGTATTCTTTGAACTCAGAGTAGAAATCACTCTTCAACTCGGTTAGTCGTCGTGAGCGGCGCTCTTCATTTCTGATCACTTTCAAGTCGTCTAGATTCATATTCAGCAAGCCCTCGCGCCATAAGATAGACAGCCGTGTGTTCAGGCAACTCTGTTGTACCTTGATGAACCTTAATAGTTTCACCCTTTATTTCAGCTGTTTCAG
>JBAXDW010000020.1:0-13417 GCA_037140755.1 Methanobacteriota archaeon | reverse complement strand
CGCGATTTGGTCCCAGTTGCATTGGCGGTTCACGTTGTACTAAGCGGCTTGCCGGTAACAATACGTATTAGGAACAATCTTGGCGTTAAAATTGAAGAAGGTGAAGTGAAAAGCCTGAGCTATTTAGGACCGATACTCGAGAGAGTCCTAGCGGAGAACAATGTGATAAAGACGCGACCTGATGTGGGGGATTACGCAAAAGTGCCGGTTATCGTAGCTCCGATACGAGACAGTGCAGGCTCGGCGATACCTGACATTGGCTTCGTTGATATCACCGGGATATTTGACCTAGCAGATCTTATGAGCCAGCAATCGCAGATTATTAGCCAGATGCGTTATTGCGCCGTGCCCTCTGAAAACTCGTAACAGGTAGGGGGGCGATCGATATCGAAGAAATATGGATTGAGAAATATCGTCCCCACAGGCTACGCCAAGTTATCGGGCAAGGTCACGTCGTTAAAAGACTTGAATCCTACGTTAAGTTGAAGAACCTACCGCATTTGATGTTTGCAGGGGTTGCGGGGACGGGAAAAACTAGCGCTGCAATCGCTTTGGCTCACGAACTCTACGAAGATGACTGGCATAGCAATTTTACTGAACTCAATGCCTCTGATGAACGGGGCATTGAAGTTGTTCGCAACAAAATAAAGAACTTTGCCAGAACGGCCCCCGTTAGCGCGCCGTTCAAGATTATTTTTCTGGATGAGGCTGATTCGCTCACACCAGACGCGCAGTCGGCTTTGAGGCGCACTATGGAAACTTACAGTATGTCATGCAGATTCATTTTGTCGTGCAACTATTCGAACAAAATCATTGAACCAATACAGTCGAGATGCGCTGTTTATCGATTTACCCCCCTCGCGCTGAACGACGTGCAAGCTCAGCTGCGGTATATAAGTAAAGAAGAGGACGTAACGATAGGCGACGAAGCTTTGAAAGCCATTAGTTATGTGGCCGGAGGTGATCTGCGTCGCGCGATAAACACATTGCAGTCCGCAGCTTCCTTAAAAACAGAGATCGAACAGGAAACAATCTATCAAATAGCTGCGACAGCTAATCCGAAAGTAATTAAAGAACTTCTTTGCGCATCTATTGAGGGCAAGCTTACACGAGCCCTATCGTTGCTAGACTCGCTTATTATAGAACAAGGTCTATCCGGTACCGAAATCGTAGCGCAAATCCATAAAGCACTCTTAGATCTCAACATAGACGATCAGTTGAAAGTTCAACTCATTAATGGTATTGGAGAGATTGATTTCAGACTGAGTGAAGGCGCGAATGAGAGGATACAACTGGAAGCTCTCGTAGCGGAATTCGTGCTGCTGGGTCGAGGAAATATTTCTAAGCCCTTATAGACAAGAAGGGCATCTTCAGCCACCCCAACACCCGCTGAATTCTGTTTTCGTGACCATGAAATTGTGATCTAATTGCTTCAGCAAGCCTAGTTGCGGTGTTGAAGTCGAGTTATGGGTTGGTGGCTTTTTTATCAGAGCGCGTTTTGAAAGTGACTGGCGGTAGTGGGAGTCATGTTTGGGCAAGGCGATAATCACATTCAATGCAAACAAGAACTCAAATCCTTTTGAGGCCATAGAAAGCTTGAAATAAGAAATCTCTTATAAGAGACCCTTATCAATCATTCGAGTCAGGATGTTTTCACATGAAATGGCAAGGTAAGTCCGTGCGCCGCAGCACAGGAGGCAGAATTAAGCACTCTGCTGGCAAGAAGAAACACGAGATGGGTAGGGAGTCGACACTGACGCAGCTTGGAGAAACAAGAAAGAAACACGTCTCAGGGTTCGGCGGTAATTCAAAGATACGGCTTTACAAAGGTTCTCACGTAAACGTGACCGATGCTTCGACAGGTAAAACGAGTAAAGCAGATATCGAGACTGTCGAATTGAACCCTGCAAACAGAAACTATGTAAGGCGTAACATCATCACAAAAGGCGCAATCGTTCAAACAACCGTAGGCAAGGCGAAGGTCACCAATAGACCAGGTCAAGACGGATCAATCAACGCCATTTTAGTAATCGAAGAGTAGCCCTTTGGCGGCAAATAATAAGAACTAGTACTTCAGAATATTGTCGACAAACTCACTTATCCCCTCTCCAGTTCTCACGCTCATTGGTATCTGTTTGACTTGTGGGGCGATTCGCTTCATATCGTTCTGCATGCGTGCTACGCTTGCTCCAACTGCCTCAGCTAAGTCGATTTTGTTGATAACTCCAATATCGCTTACTCTGAAGATCATAGGGTGTTTGTTCACAACGTCATCTCCTTCGGTGACGCTTACAACGACGATTCTTGCATCGGTCCCAAGTTCAAAATCTGTTGGACACACCATGTTACCGACATTTTCGATTAATAGGAGGTCTAACTCTTTCAGAGGCAACTTAGTTATCGCGTGGCCAACGAGATGCGCGTCGAGGTGACATTCTGTTCCGGTGTTTAGGTTAATAACTGGAATATGCAGCGCTTTCATTCGAACGAAATCATCCTCGCCAACGGCATCTCCTGCAATTGCTCCAATTTGAAACCCTTGACGCCTTAAGATCGGCACGATCTTCTCTATGATAGAAGTCTTTCCTGAGCCAATCGATCCTAGGATATCGAATGCTCTAATGTTGTGTAGCCTAAGCACGTCTAGGTTTTGACTCGCTTCTTCTTTGTTCTTTTTAAGAATATCGTGACCTACCTCTATCTCAACCTTGTGCATAGGTTTATAATGGCTGGTTTGACAATATTAAAATATCTGCGATACTTATGGCTATTGAACGATGGCAAAGAACTCAAAAAGGATTGTCTGGCCCATATACATGGACGCACATAAAACGCGTAAAGAGGGCCGAATCTTGGCAAAGAGAGATTCAGTGGGAGCACCGGATATTAAGGAAATAATGAGTGCCGCTCAGGAATTAGGGCTGAAGCCCTCTTGCGAAGAAAAAAAAATGTACCCGCGTTTTTGGTGGGAGCGTAAAGGCCGAATACTCGTTGACTTTAAAGGTAGTAAGCGAGACGCGACGAGGCAAATTGCGCATAGAATAAAATCATTGCGAACCCAGCATGACTCTTGAAGCAAATGACTAAGCGAATAGAGTTTCACACGCACACTATTTTGAGCGACGGTGTGCTTCTGCCAAGTGAATTGATACGTCGGGCATATGTCGCAGATCACGAAGCAATCGCGATAACAGATCATGTAGACTTTTCTAACGTCGATTCAGTAATACGCTCGACAAAGCGAGCAGTTGAGGGGTCTAGTGACATTGAGGTCCTTGTCGGAGCAGAAATTACTCATGTCGTCCCCAAAAAAATTCCTAAGCTTGTTCGGAAGGCTAAAGCATTAGGTGCTCAGGTGATAATAGTACACGGTGAGACGCTCATAGAGCCGGTGGCTCCTGGAACAAACAAAGCAGCCGCAGCTCTCGGCGATGTTAATATAATTGCGCATCCAGGTCTTGTGAGTCAGGAAGATGTTGAGCTTGCGAGTCAAAATGGCATCTATCTCGAGCTTACAGCGCGATGCGGTCACAACATCACTAATGGTCATGTGGCAAAAACTACCAAGAACGTCTTGGTAAACACAGACTGTCACGGTACTGAGCTGGTTGGAACTGCTGGTGCCGAAAGAATTGCACGAGGTGCCGGCCTGGACGAAGACGAAGCACAGCGCGCAATTCATCGTAACGCGATATCGCTTCTCAATGAAATCTTATAAGTTTTTTCCCTAAAATTTAAATAGTTTAAAAAACTATATATATATATATATATATACGCACGTTTGAGGTTCGGGTTGCGAAAGTTAGGAATTGTACTTCACGTTTCAAGTCACGGTTACATTATTCTTAGAGCGGCTTTATTTCCAAAGATTGATTCTGCGGTATTAACGAAGCGAATGAAAAAAATTGGCACGGTGCACGATGTATTTGGTCCGGTAATGTCACCTTATGTGTCAGTAAAGCCATCTAAGAAACTTGCCCCCGCTGACTTAAAACAACTACTTGGAGAAAAGGTCTACATCTAAGCTCAAAGGTGAATATATGGTCGAAGTGGAAAAGGAAAGAATAATAGAGCGCGCGAAAGCACGGGAAGTTACAAAAGAGCGCCAAAAAGAGCTTGGAGAATATGAGGAATCGAAAGCGGTTTGCCCTGAATGTGGTTCACGACAGCTAGTCCAAGATTACGAAAGGGCGGAACTTGTCTGCGACAAATGTGGATTAGTTATCGATGAAGATTTTATGGACATGGGTCCGGAATGGCGAGCATTTGACCACGATCAACGAATGAAAAGGAGCCGCGTCGGGGCCCCCATGACGTACACCATTCACGACAAAGGATTATCCACGATGATAGACTGGCGAAACAGGGATTCATACGGGCGGTCTATCTCGTCGAAGAATAGAGCGCAACTCTATCGACTGCGCAAATGGCAGCGGCGAATCCGCGTGTCAAATGCCACTGAAAGAAATCTCGCGTTTGCACTGTCTGAACTCGACCGCATGGCATCAGCGCTTGGCTTATCGAGAAACGTGCGGGAGACTGCTGCTGTAGTGTACCGAAAAGCAGTCGACAAGAACCTTATTCGAGGAAGGAGTATTGAAGGCGTTGCAGCGGCGGCCCTATACGCTGCTTGTCGTCAATGTTCAGTTCCAAGAACTCTTGATGAAATTGCAGAGGTTTCGAGAGTAAGTCGAAAAGAGATTGGCAGGACTTACAGATTCATTTCACGTGAGCTAGATCTAAAATTGACTCCAACGTCACCCATAGACTATGTGCCGAGATTCTGTTCAGGTCTGAAACTCAAGGGTGAGGTTCAATCTAAAGCTGTTGAAATATTAAGACAAGCGGCGGAAAAAGAACTGACAAGTGGAAGAGGTCCTACTGGAGTCGCTGCAGCGGCCATCTATATAGCCTCAGTTATCTGCGGTGACCGGAGAACGCAACGAGAGGTTGCTGATGTTGCTGGCGTAACTGAAGTGACAATACGGAATCGCTACAAGGAACTGGCAGAAGAACTAGACATAGAGATCTTATTCTGATCCCCCCTCCTATTTTAGTGCACCTCAAAGGAGAAATTGATTAGAGACTCCTTTGCACGTCTAAACGAAAGTCCCAAATTATTTAAAGTCCGACAGCAGTTGAAGTGCGGGGGCTCGTAACTCAGGGGTAGAGTGCCACGTTCGCATCTCAGGAGAAATACGTGGATGCCACGGGTTCGATTCCCGTCGAGTCCACTAGTCTGTCTGGTTTTTTTACTTTCTCGCCATTTCTTAAGCCAAGCATACCGCGTGGGATCACGTCATATGTTTCTTTACTATTGCTTTGGCCCTAGTCTCATCGACTCCGCAGCAGACAAGGTACTTTTCGAACTTGTCATACAAGGAAAGGTCTGAGTTATGGAAACGTGCCAGGTATTCTTCGTTATCCAAGAGCTTAGAGGCCACAGGTTCTTCATCCCCCCTGCTAAACCTCAAACTCTCCAAGAAGTTGTTGACATACTGTTTTTCAAGAGCTTTTATGTGTTCGATAACGTATAGGACATCCTTCATTTCTTCCTTCAGACTGTCAATTTGACCCTGAACGTTCTCTTTCATTATGATATAGGGGCTCATTGTCCTTAGGGAGTTCAAGAGGAGCTCCTCCTCTTTGATCTTTTCCTGAGTGGTCTTGATAAGTTCACTGATGCTTTTTTTGTATTTGTCTTTGTTATCGATCAACTGCCTTGAAGCTAGCTCATTGTAGAGTTCTGCATCGGTGCGATCGAGCAGTCCGTTCAATCGGTGTTTTGTCGCGAGCTCTCTGACGCCAGTGTAAAGATAGCGTGTTCCCTCTCTTCTCATCCTTAGGAGCTCGAATCTCTCTCTATTTAGTTTTGTAACGGAGCGATCGACGCGTTGAAAAAGGTCTTCAAAATCACTGAGTGCCGTTTGAGCATAGTCATCGTCAATCAACTTTGAAAGAGCCTTTTGGTCGATGACATTTAGCTTCTGCTCAAGGTTGGCCAAAGAGGAATCCAACCTGTCATACTTATAGACGAGTTTTTCTATCTCGCTTTTTGGAACCTGTTCAAATAGTTGTTCATTGACTGCATCTAGCAAAATCTCGCGAGCTCTTATGCTGCCGAGTTTTTTTAGCTTAATGTAGTCATCTTCCGAGACTCTTATGTTGAAAATTTTATCTTTGGCCATTATTACGTAAAACGTAAAACATTTTAAATTATATAATTATCGCTTGGCAGGGCTACTTTTTTCTTAGTTGAATTGCGTTTCGAATTGTGACTTCTTGCCAAGTTGAAGCCCTGCCTTGCGTGCTATCTTTATATGTTATCGGGCTTCTGCTGTCATTGCACATAATCTGGTTTACATATGAAAATATTGCTATGCGTTTCGTTGTTATCGGTTGCTTCACGAATTTTTAAAAGAAAAGTGGCGGAACGGGGGATTTTTGACCGCTTTGGGCGTCAAGAATGAACCATTCAATGTTAACAATCGGAGTTATTGCTATTCAAGGTGCTGTTTCAGAGCACGTAGCGGCTCTAGAAAAAGTCTCGAGCGGTTTGAATTGCGAGATAGTGACAATAAAAAAGAAGGGTATAGTCCCGCGCTGTGACGGTTTAGTAATTCCTGGGGGCGAAAGCTCAACAATTTCCAGGCTATTGCGTTTTGAAGGGATAGATAAAGAGATACTTAAGAATCAGCATATCCCCGTGATGGGGACTTGCGCTGGATTAATCATGCTATCCGACTATCAAGATGAGGATGTGGAGGGCTTGGGGCTAATGGATATGCAAGTCAAAAGAAATGCGTTTGGCAGGCAAGCAGAGTCTTTTGAGCTTCCGTTAGAGGTAACGGTTTTTAATGCTCCGTTTAATGCCATATTTATTCGGGCTCCTGCGATTAAGCAAGTTGGAAATGGGATAGATATTTTAGCTCGCGTCGAGGATTATGGTGTTGCTGCGCAGCAAGGAAATAAGCTAGCACTCGCGTTTCATCCGGAATTGAGCAGTGACTTAAGATTTCACAAGTATTTTTTGCAACTCCTTGATTCTAACAGTTGAGCCGAAAATCAACCTTTAGATTCGTGAGAGGGCTGAAAAAAAGTGCCAAATCTAAACCAGTTAGTTATATCCAAACTGGGGCTCAAGGTATTTGATCAAAAAAGTATTACTGTTGTATTCGAGTGTCCAAGGGAGGGGCACTTTTAGCTTTTCTTGTGTTCACTCGTTCAAAAGCTAGTTCTGCCCTTGCTCTCACGTAAAGCTCTTCGTCTTGGAACGCTTCGAGTAAGGGTTTCATACTTTTTGCGTTACTTATCTTACCTAGGACTTCTGCAGCGCGCGCACGAACGAGGCCATTTCGATCCTTCAGCGCTTCGATCAAAGGCTCTACCGCAGGCTCGCCAATTTTGCTCAACGCTTCTGCAGCGCGCTCACGAACGAACCATTCTTTATCATTTAAAATGTTTATGAGGCTTTTGACAGCCCGGGGATCTTTTATTTGTCCTAGCGATTTCGCTGCGGATGCTCGGACGTACCAATCTTGATCCTCTAATGCAGCCTTGAAAGCTTGCGTCGCGGGTTGGTCTGCCTTTGCAAGTGCCAAAATAGCGCTGCTGCGCACTTCCCATCTCTCTTGGCTAAGCGTCGAGATTAGGCGCGTTATAGCCGGACCTCCAATTTTACAGAGTGCCTCTGCTGCAGCTATCTTCGTTTTTTGGTTCTGGGCCTCCAATAGCGTTGCCATCAGTTTTTCGATCTCTTCTTTGTCTGATGACTGCTTCGTGGGGTAGTCACGCCCGGCATTTCTGAAGTTGTCGTGAAAAGACATGTCGAGTTGAGTTTATTTTCAAGACGCAAGACAGCGCAGGTTAGCTGCCATTAATTTAAGGATTTCCAGAGATCGAGTGTACGGTAGAAAACGCTCTTCTATAGCTCTAATGCTTGTCTTGTTCTCTCTCAATCTGGCGAATCTTACCGTTTATCCAGTCGGAGACTCGATCTTCATTTATTTCGCTCGCCGCTTGCTGCTCTCTCATCTTTTCCCTGACAAGCTCAAGCAGCTCTTTAGAATTGACAGGCTTCATAATGTACGCATCTGCTCCGAGGTTTAGGGACTTGACTGCATTGTCGAAGCTCGGAAATCCGGTAATGATTATCTTTATCATTTGCGGATTGGCTTTGTGCAGTTCGGTGATAAGCTCTGTGCCTTCCATGTCTGGCAGTTTAATGTCCAGTAGCGATAAGTCGAAAAAGGCAGTTTCTGATTTTTCAATGGCTTCTTTGCCTGTTGCTGCTGTCTCAACTATATAGCCATCTAGCTGTAAAATCTCTTTCAGGACTGCTAAGATCGTTTCATCGTCATCAACGATCAAAATACTTTTAGTTTCGACCATAGAACTCCTTAAACTTTGCTTGTTGCGAAGGGCCCATCGTGAGCAATTTTAAATCTTATTGGTTTGGTTGCAGCTAACCTTTTAGTTAGAGTCAGCACTGCTTCTTATGTCGTCAATAATTCAAAAAAGTATACGTAGCTGTAACATCGCGAAGCCCCTCTACACTTAAAAAAGCGACTGTGGGACTAGAGGTACTGCTTAAGGCTTTCCTATGCTCATTCGTCGTTGTCAGGCGTAAATATTGCTGTGATAGTGAAGATTGGGGGGAAAAGAGGGGCATCTCTCTAGAAAAGGCAACCCTAACAGAACGCGCTTGAGCAGCGAATTTTCGGCTAGGAACAAGACTGAATGATGGGTTCTAAGAACTCCCTTCCGCTTTTCTGTCCTTCAATCGTTCGGTGTTCGTCGATTAGGAGCCCGTCATATTGTATTTCGTGAAGCGCCTTAATAACGGCTCGCCAGGGGACTGAACCCTGTCCGACAATCGAGTGGGTCTCTCGAAACCCGTCGTTGTCGTGGATGTGTACGTGTTTGATTCGCGAGCCGAAATCACATATCATTTTTGGTATAGGGACGTCGGTGGTGTTGCAGTGACCAACGTCCAGCGCTAGTTGCAAAAAAACTGAGCCAAACTCGTCGACAATTTGTACGAGAGCTTCCCCAGTCCAGGTCCGCTTAAATGCGGGTGTAAGCCGCGGCATATTTTCTAAACATACGAGAATTCTTTCGTTTTCAGCTTTTTCGCATATCTGCAAGAAAGAGTCATGCTCATTTTCCTTAGAAATTCTTTCAAATTTTAGCAGACTTCTTGGATAGCTAATAAGACCCGGGTGGACTACGACTAGCTCGCATCCGAGTTCGTTTGCATAAGTGATAGAGTTGAGTATTTCATCTACGGACGCCCCCCGAAGCTTCGGATTGATGCTAGCGAGATTTACGCTACAAAAAGGCGCATGCATAGTATAGGTAAGTCCGTAGTTCGATTTTAGTTCAGCGAGTACGTTGATGTTAGGGGTGCTGTAGTGAACGTGGGGATACTCTGAAACAAGTTCGATAGCATTGAACGACTGAGCGGCGCTTAAGATAAACTCTTTAACGTCGAGTTCAATCGCTGACGAGACACCATATAACATTGCCATGTTGCTAAAGGCGCTATCTCCAAAGGAGCGAATAGCTTTTGCTTACGTCTCGTACTCTTTTTTGAGCGCCTTAAGAGCTTGTATCACGACACCTATGTATAGGCTTGCGTCTGTACCGTAGTACTCGCGAGCTTTTATTACATCTTCGCCGTCGCGTTGAAGCCTATCAATCCTTCCAAGAGTTATTTCAGCAGTTTCTAAGACCCATCTATTTCTTGTTTTTGAATCAACGACGTTAATGGACTCAGGCCTTATGGACACTTTTACCGTACCGTCGTTAGCGTGAAATACGTTTAATTTGCCTATGACAGCCACGAACGCAGGTACTTCTATTGCACTGAGCTGTGTGACTGCCTGTTGTTGATACTGGCCGGCATATATCGGAAAAACGCCTGTTGGATCGGCTATCCGAGCGCGCCAGTAGTCGGAGTCAACGCCAACGTTCTCCTTTTCCGTTAATGTGCCGACGACAAATATTCGATTACATTTTGCCCCTGTAGGGGTCAAGAGATACTGCGGTGCGTAGGTGTCTTCGTGTTCTTTGTAGAAGAGCGTCGACTCGTTAAGCTCTTTCGCATATAGCCGGAGTGCTACTTCCCGCTGTTTCAATGACATCAGAGGAGCTCCTGCGCTCTTTCGAGGGTGGCGCTAATTTCTCTCTCTTTTATCTGAGAAGCTTCTTTGAAATCTGTTGTTAGTAGCCACCGAGGCGTTTTGTTGCCGCGAACTATGTAGTATCGTCCGACTATTACAGCTTTCATAGCATCTGCGACGACGTTTTGGTCAAGTGCTTCCATAGCCATTTCTTTGGCTTGGGCTAGCGTGATTCCAGTCAGTCTTTCCGTTAGTTCGCGATTAAAGAGTACATCGGTCACGATCTCGCCGTTGTCAAGCACACCCTTAATGCGCAAGTCGTAAACGCCGTTTACTTTGCCATGCTCTGCGCAGTACCCCTTGACGACGACGCGACTGCATTCTGGACATCGTTTTATCAGTCCGGAACCCGATTGTACGTCGATAATAGCACCGGTAATTTCTTCTTCTGTTCGACCGACTGTGACCTCTTCATCGAGTGACACAATTTCGGATGATTTATTCAAGCTAATGCTGAAACGTCCCTGCCACGATTTTGTGACAACGTTACGTACCGAATAACTTTGTCCGTCCTTGAGAACCGGCAAGTTCGCATTTGACCAGCTGGTGAATTTTATAGTTCCGGTCTCGTCGCCAAGCAAGCCGACTTGCGCTATGGATGGTGAATTAGGCTCCCATAACTGAACCACCCGGGCGCGTAGGTTGATCCATCTGTCTTCCGCGCTTATTTCTGTAATCTTTGTATAGCTGACTTCTGTCGCCGAAGCTGATCCTTGTTTCGGGTTGAGTTTAGAATAATAAGAGACTACACTTCTTGTGGCTTCTTCGATCGGAACCTTGAAATCATAGAAGAGATTGTGTAACCGCTCTTCTATCTCGCTTGCGGGAACTTTTACACCTTGTTCCAAAAAATTGGCACTTATTTGCTCTGCTAGCTCGTTCAAATTCATTTTCTTCCTCAAGCCTTCAGTTTTTTCATTTGAAAGGCAGTAATATCTTGGAGGAGATTGATATATAGCTTTCTTGCGTAACAAAAAAGTGTTTGAGAAGAAGGTGGGAGTGGGGGTTGTAAGCCTCCTTCTGTTTCAAGTGGCATTTATCTAAGCGCTTAACCTGGGTGTCATCTGGACTGTTCATTCACCCTTTCTAGCTTGCACCTGTGAGGATTCGCCGTTCCATCGTCACCCCTACTCTCGTCGGTTCTTCACCTCATACTCATATTTGCAGGGACGTACCGTTTCTGTGCCAGAGCCACGACTCTCGCCATGCGAGTCTCCTCGCTCACGCGTCCAGAGGGTGGGAGGACTTTCCTCAGCGAGTTCCGCCGGCAGCCACTCATCCCCTCTCCGTTGCTTATCTTGAAGCCAAATGTAATATAAGTATTCACTAACATGCGAAGCATGCATCTGGACGAAGCGCGCATCGGTGTGCGTCTCGCACGCGAAGCAATCGAGATTGCGGTGAATTCCGGAGATCACATAAAACCACCTCAAGACCTCCCAGTTGTGTTCGATGAACTTGGCGGCGTTTTTGTGACGCTGCATTCAGGTACCTTGCGGGGCTGTGTGGGGTATCCATACGCTAGCAAAACCATAAAAGAAGCCCTGATTGACTCGGCAATCAGCGCTGCCTTGTATGACTATCGATTTCCTCCGGTCAGCGCAGAGGAATTAACGCACATTGCTGTAGAGATTACACTCCTTACCAAGCCTAAAGAAATTAAAGGCCCTGCTGATATCGTAGTCGGTAAACATGGAGTCATTGTAAAAAAAGGGTCGCAGCAAGGATTGCTTCTTCCTCAAGTTGCGACTGACTTCAACTGGACACAACAGGAGTTTTTAGACCAAACGTATGTGAAGGCAGGCTTAAACCCGCAAGAACGCAACGCAGAAATATTTGTGTTTGAGGGTCAGGTTTTTTCTGAGCTTACCCCTGGCGGCGAGGTAGTTGAGCGTTTTCTTGAGTGACCCCATATGAGCTCAACAGTCATTAGAAATGCAAGAGTTTTTTGCAGGAACCAAGTTGCTCTCAATGACGTCTTGATCGAGAGTGGTAAGATTACGAAGATAGGAAGCGTCCGCGCAGGAGGGCAAGAGATAGATGCGCGCGGCCGATTGTTACTGCCCGGTGCAATTGATGTGCATGTACATTTTCGTGATTTGGATGAAGCATATAAGGAGGATTGGTATACTGGTTCGTGCGCCGCTGCTGCTGGGGGTGTGACTACGGTCATAGATCAGCCGAATACAAAGCCTCCGGTATATGATGTGAAGTCATATTTTCGTAAACAGCGCGCGGCACGAAAATCTGTTGTTGATTATGGGATCAACGCTGCTATCGATAGGCATGACCAGCTCGACGACTTATGGCGACTCGGTGTCACATCTTTTGGCGAGGTATTCGTTCAAGAAAAATCACGCGAGGAATTGCAGCACGCGCTGCAAACGATCAAACGGCTCAATGCCGTCTTATGCGTTCACGCCGAAAAACGCGTCGGTGAAATCTCAAGTGAAGTGGCCGGTATCGCGACAGTCTTTGAATGCAACAAAGAAATTGGGGCCAAAGTGCATGTAAGTCACCTAAGTGAAGCGTCGACACTTGACCTTGTGAGCGGTTCCGATAAGGATGTCACCTGCGAGGTAACTCCGCACCACCTTTTTCTGTCTGACCTCGACCAAGCAACACTTGGTTCATTTGGCATAATGAACCCGCCGCTTAGGAGCCGGCAAAACGTCGATGCGCTCTGGTCACGCCTCAGTCATATTGATATGGTCGCAAGTGATCACGCACCTCATTCTATTGCCGACAAAAAAATGTCGAACCCTCCTCCAGGGGTTCCAGGGGTTCAAACTTTACTTCCGTTGCTACTGTCGAGGCTCGATCAGATTGGCCTAGGGCGGCTCGTGAATCTGGTAAGCGTAGCTCCAGCGACTCGGTTCAATTTGAAGAACAAAGGAGCGATAAGTAAAGGATATGACGCAGATCTCATACTTGTTGATCCCAAAAATAAGAAAATAATCACGCCGAGTGTATTACATAGTAAGTGCGGTTGGACGCCTTTCGAAGGCTGCGTCGCCGTCTTTCCGTCACTCACCATGGTACGAGGTGAAGTTGTATTCAGTGAGGGCGTTATTATGTCAAAGAAAGGGTGGGGCACTCAGATTTGCGGGGCTGGTTCACGCCAACTTAGCTAGCTAGCCTGCTGCTGAGTCTTAACGAAGATCGTACCAGCGCCCCCAAATCAGTAGCGTAAATCTTCAGACGTCTATCAAACTATCCCGAGATCAGTGAGT
>JBAXDW010000019.1:0-13501 GCA_037140755.1 Methanobacteriota archaeon | reverse complement strand
GCTACGTTTCTAAACATCCCAATTTGGCGTAAGTAGGCATTTTTCCGTTTTTTAATCGCCTTCTCATCTGATACAGGCCGTAGGCATTGGTAACACACGCGTGCCGTCGTAGATAACGTGGCTCCACAATTAGTGCAAATAGAAAAGTCGTTTGACATCTACATTTAGGCAAGAAGCGAAAGTTGGCTTAGCTATTCCTATTCTCCTCGAGCCGATGACCGCCGGTTGCGTGGATTAAGCAGCATCAATGAAATGATAAGCGTCGATACTCCGAATACGGAGGCTTTAAAAACCGACGCTAGCTACTCACTCTGTTCGACAGACTTAGCAATCGACGAAAGCCACGCGCGAGGTCCGGTTGACCGCAACCACGAGTCAAAAGCCGCTGGTTTTATGTAATTAATGTGCTATCTCTTCTGAAATGAGGCCTGTATTTCGGCTTGCGTAATCCGCCTCGGCCCATATCCTCCTGCTGGTTCTAACTCACTCCAACAAAGCATGAAATATGTCCCTCCGGGGTGGATAGTGGTCGCCGGGTTGTCGACAAAGCGGGGGCGTTCTTCATCGCTCAAAACGTGGAACAGGCCCGAATCGATGACCGTGTCGAACGTTCTCCCCAACGTATGCAGCTCTAATACATTTAGTACGAGAAATGTGACCGTTTGATGGCGCTGAGCGGCTTTGTCACGTGCCTTCTGGATCGAAGCAGGCGCAAGGTCAACTCCCCATACATCGTGACCCTGGGCAGCGAGATACAGGGCGTTTTCACCGGTACCACATCCCACGTCAAGTACTGATCCTAAAATTTCGCCTGCCTGTTCTAACTGCATGAACTCCGTTTGGGGACGCCCGGTCTCCCAAGGCGGTCTGCCGTCGCTCGCTGTGTTGAAGAAAACCACGCATGTTACTGTGTCCCTCGCGACAAAAAAGTATTTGTTTCTCATTACTCCGGAGTGTGTTTGGCCTCTAGATCTCTAAGAGCATTGCCTTGTAGATGCCAGATGTCAAATGGCAAAAGTGTGACAAAAGCATGACAAAACCGTGCCACTTAATAAATCAGACTGACGACCCATGATTTAAAAAACTGAAAGAAAATTTTATGGCATAAAACCCATCCATATGAACAAGCACGGAGTATTCTACCAGGTAAGCCGCAATATGGCGTTTGTTTCTTCCTCGTTTCAACAAATAAAAACACTATGCCGAACAATGTATTTTGAACATTGACTATATAGCTTTCAAGCTTTTGCAAGCCCTTAGTTTGACCATTAGAGTGGAAGCTAACGATTATGCAAATAAAATATCAAGCGATTGGGATCTGCGGGCTTTCTTGCAGATTGTGTCCTATGTACAATACTCAGGCACCAAGTCGATGTCTGGGGTGCAAGAGCACAAGCAGAATAGCTGTTGGCTGTCCGTTTATCACGTGTGCTGTAAAGAAAAAAGGGGATAGTTGTTGTTATTTAACTAGCCTCGCTAATCGATGCTTAGTCGCGAACGGCAAATCACAACGCTTAAGTTCCCAGTACGGACCTCATCCACCATTAGGTTAGCCGCTGAACACTGCCCAGACTTTTTTGCACACCCTAAAGGGGGGAGGACGAGATCGTGTTTAATGCTCGATCGCAGCAGCAAAGTAGATATTTTTCCCGGAGGCTTTCAGGGGAATCCCATACACCATACTGCATCCTTTGAACATCCCGAGTTTCATTGCGGCAACGCCGGCGGAATACATGACACGGTTATCCACATTATGGATGCTCGCCGTTTTCACCGCTGACCCTACAGCAATGCCAAGGTCAGTAACCTTGAACACGCAGTTCGGACCTTTGTAATCCGTTTTATTGGCCTTTGCCGCTGCACTGGCTATTTCCATATCCTTGCAGCTTACGTATCCGCATCCACCACAGTTCAGTCCAAGTGGCCTCCCCCCACTTACTCCGATGAGGAACGTTGCATCACTGACTTTGACCTGCTCACCGTTGATCCGAAAAAAGTCCATGTCGGTTTCGGCAGCGATTTGGATCATCTTCTCGGCGATCTTCTCCTGGTCTTTGCCCGTGACGATCTCAATAGTGATTGAATCGAGTCCTACGGCTTTCGGTGCGGTCCGTGCTGCCAGCGCCATAAGTCCGGCAACGGTTTTTACTGCTTCTGTTTCTGCAGACATACCGGATTATTAGTATTACACAAGAAAAGTATTACGCCACCTGAAACCTTTTTTTAGCCGCTAATTCTGTCAAAATCGCTCTTGATGCTCCTAGCAGCCAGCATTCCCGTAGAAAATGTCGCTTGCAGATTATAGCCCCCCGTATCCCCGTCCACATCCAAAACCTCGCCCACCAGATATAGTCCTTTGACCAGTCTAGACTGCATGGTTTTGGGATCGACCTCGGCGGTTTCCACACCACCTCTGGTGCACATGGCCAGGTTAAAGCCACAAACATCGGATACGACCAGAGGTAGACCTGTCAGATTATCAATCAATCGATTTCGCATCTTTCGGGTCAATTGAGCCGTTTGCAGGTCTGAGGCAATCCCCGAGATCTCCAGCAATCTCTTTGTCAAACGGGGAGAGAGTGGCACACCAGCAGGCACAAGGTTAGGCAGACTTGCCAGCACAGACCGTAAGCTCCTTCCACCATCACGCCGTGCCCGTTCCACGAGCCATTCCTCCAGTGCCTCTCGTCTGTCCTCCGGCACAAAAGAGAGCTTAATTACGTCTTCTGCTCTGATATATCTGGATAAGTCAAAAATTCCTGGGCCCGAGAGTCCATTATGAGTGAATAGAATATCGCCCCGATGTTCTTTGATTTTTGCATGGCGATAGAGCGAGATCTTCATATCCGAAAACGAGAGACCAGCCAGCTCACAGAAAGGATATTCCTTTATGAAAATTGGGGTTAGAGCCGGACCGATCTCAGATGCGCTGTGGCCAAGGATGCTGGCAAACCTGTAGCCGTCTCCGCTCGATCCCGTGGCTGGATAGGAGCATCCCCCTGTGGCTATCACCAACAGCTTGGAGCGATAGCTGCCACCAACACAGCCCACAAAAAAACTATTCTCCCTCTTGGTTATGGACTTGACAGCCTGGCTGCACTTGATGACTACCCCCAATTCCTGGCATTGCAGGGTCAAGATATCCAGCACATCTCTTGCCTGCATAGTATCCGGGAATATCTTACCTCTCCTTTCTTGGACCATGCCCAGCCCCAGGTCTTCGAAGAAGGAAATGAGATCGCGGTTCGTGAAGCCGAAAAGAGCAGGGCGCAGGAACCTGCCATGATTTCCATAGTGGTCAAGAAAGTCCTGAATATCTCCATCGTGAGTTATATTGCAGCGGCCAAAACCTGATATCAGGAGCTTATGCCCTGGGGAACTCTTTCTTTCTATAATCAATATCTTTTTACCATTCTGCATGGAGTTTATGGCGCAAAAAAGCCCGGAAGGCCCGGCCCCGACAATAATCAGATCGTAGTCTTCGGGTCTAGGCAAAAGCTCATCCCTCTCGCTGGTTTCACGTACATCATCCGGCTTAGCTCGGATTTTTTTATGAAATTTTGTCAAAGGAACCACTCTACATCTATTATTGCGAAACTGATCGGTAAAAAGCTTTAGGAGTCGCTTATATAGCGTTGTGAGCGTATGGAAATATCAGATATGAGGTGCAATATGCTAAAGATTGCCCCTTATCTTGGAACCACGCGGATGACCCTCAACCTCTATCGGAAAGATGTTTCCCCCAAGACTGGTCCAGATTCTAAGCCAAGGTAAAAACGCGCCACGCCGCGTTCAGTGATCCGCAAGGGACTTTATTATCTATAGGAGACTGGATATGGTGTATTTTTTTAAGGAACTGTGAGAAGTCCTTCAGTCTCCATCCCGTGTTATTCAGAGGCAATACTAGCGTGATTCAAAAGAGATATTTAAGGGCGAAAAAAGGGGTATGCAGAAACGGAGCCTCTCCTTAACGCTTTGACATTGCCTATTCCAACTCAAAGAAAAGTCGCAAGGCATGATCGCGGCAGGACTATCTGTCATAGGAATTGTTAAGAGTGATATAAACATCGAGGGCATAGAAGGTTAAAAATGGCATGCTGCCGTCCAAGTCAAACACAGATAGCGCGTGATGGCGTTAAGGGAATAATCATATCGACAATAGAGGTTAACGGCGCGCTCGAAACCGTGCTTATTGATAAAAATACGATTTACTTCGTCGCTAAGTATAATACGCATCTTTTTTAGAGTTGTAGTCCGATAAAGAGCGGCGGTCCTCAAAAAGCATTTTTCAATTCGTGAACGTACCCCCGCGCCCTAACTACTTCTAAAACGAAGCTTTAGATAGATCAGAATCAGTACATGCCCGTTCTATCCTTCCCAGGTGGGCCCTCCGGTGTTTCCACCTCAACATAGAAGTACTCTTTATTAATAGCATACGAGTTCAAGAATTTACGCGCCTCTTCTTTGCTTGGAGGGACCTCATAAGTACCAACAAATCTAGATCCTTCTATTTGCTTTGTGTACTTTTTCTTAAGTTTCACTTTTGATTTATCTATAGTGGCGCCGGCAATGGATGGTCCAAATAGGTCTAATGCCTTCTTGCGAAACCACTCTATTCTTGTTTTGGGGCAATGTTCACGCAGTATAAGTGCAGCTTTTTGCCTTCTTCTTCTGAAATTCCAGTAAAAAAAAACATTCCACGGTTTCCAAGTACATTGAATAAAAAGTCTGGTTCGTATTCAGAGCGCCATATTGCTTTAGCAACTTCGTGTTTCACATCATCGATAGCACAAATTAACAAGCCCACCAGGTCTATTGCTAAGTCAGTTCTATCGAGATTGCAGCCTTTAAGGACTTCAATTACGACAGCTGAATTTGGATATATTAGAAGCAATTCCTTCCAGATCGCCTTGAATTCATCTTTTCCATTATTAGAAAGAGGGCGCCATTAGCGTTCGATGTTACTCCAGTAGGATTTGGGAGTTGCTCTTGAGCCAAGAATCTCACAGGGTCAATTTTTAACGGAACCTTAGCGATTTGCCCCTTCAATATTGCTGGATTCATAACTTCGATCAAGTTCTTAGGACTAATTATTCGTAAATTGACCTGCTTATCTGGAATCCACTTTATGCTAATTTCGAGATCCCCGTTGCGACTTTCTACATTAACTCTGCGCGAAGAAGTATCCCACGTAAGCACACCGACTTCTTTATCAACATAGCTGTTTTTTACTTTCTTAAATCTATCAAATAATCCCATTTTTTGACCTCTTTTTGCCCAGTGAAAGAAAATGAGGAGGGAGAATCCCTCCTGCTTACTCTCGTCTGAGTATTAGGTACGCTCAACTAGCGTACACATGGCCACTCCTGTGCCAAATCCAGCAGATAAATCGTTCTTTTTCGAGATGGCTGAACTCAAAGCTTCTGTTGAGGCGCTAGCGGAGGATCACCTACTATATGTGTTAAATCTTGGGGAATACAACATCGCCCTAGGCACAAGCTTGGACTGCCCGGAGCGTATAACAGACGCCCAGCGTGGCCGTGGTTATTATCCCCGGGTGATACCACAAAATACGGGCGTCTAGGCGATTCACGTCAATCTCTTCAAACTGAATGAGGTGGTCAACTACAAAGTTAGACCCAGCTTAGTCAGGAGTCACTTATTAGCGGCAATCCTGCAGCTAACCATAGTTCTTCAGTCAAATTCAGCCTTTCGAGCGCGTTTAGAAACAGGGATCGTGCCCTCTTTTTTAGATTTAAGCAGTTGGCTGGCGGCGCATCTAAATCAGTTTGGAGTGATGCCGTTTGGCGGCTCCACGCACGGCATGCCCCGCCACACACATACCGCAGCGCGCATCCTTTGCATAAGCGGTTCGTGTTGACCGTATGTTCCCTGAGCGCAACGAATCGGCGAGACGTGAGCACGGCTTCAAATCCCTCCTCACGTATCGAGCCATGTGCCACAGTGCTCCATGCCACGCGTAACACGAGTAAGCCTGACCGTCGGGTTCGACGTAAAGGTTTTGGCCAATGCCACACGTTGCCGTGGGAGTGATACCGTACTCCACCATGTCTCGCGGATCCATGTGTCCCCAAGTCGTTTCGGGGACGACTTCCAGCTCTGAATTCGCAGCCCTTCCAAGCGGCAGCAATGGCAGGAAGCGCGTGCGCCGGATGCCCAGCTCGGAGGCGAGCTCCTTGACCGCGGCGCCAGGAGCGCCGTTGACCTGATGGATTGGCAGCACTGCCGCTAGCGACAAGTCAGTATCGTAGCCAGCGTGCTTCAAAGCCTTCAGGTTCTGCACAGTACGTTCAAAACTACCTTTTCCACGCCTCGCATCGTGCGTTTCTTGGTTCCCATCCACGCTCACGACCACTTCGTCCGTGCTATATCCGACGCGTCTTAGCAGGCCAGTTTCTGCCTTAAAGGCAAGGTTCGTGCGGAGGACTGTTAGCATTGGCTTCACCTCCTGCCGGATTGAGGCGAGTGCGTCCAGCAACCGGTCACGTTCGGGGTGCACAAGCGGTTCGCCTCCCGTCACCACTGCATGACGGAACCCAAGCTTCGCGGCCTCCTTACACGCTGAGATGATGTCATCAACGGCAAGGACGGCGTCCGAGGAGCCGGCGTCCGCATAGCAGTGAGTACAACGGAGGTTGCAAGCAAAGGTGACGTGCAGGTACAGGTTATTGAAGCCCTCAGTCGACGTACTTAGTCGATCGTACAAGGCACGCACCGCTGTATTGGCGCCCGTCTCGCCTAGCAGGCCTAGGGATTGCAATTTCTCGGTCGCTTCTCCCGGAGAGCCTGCCGCGGCGAGTGCCACCGAAACGAGGATGCGCCGTGCGTGCCGAGCCGTTTCATACGGGTGCGGATCATCGCGCATGAGGGGGAGGAGCCTGCCGCGGCGCAACAACCCTTTCTTATCGTCGGAACGTGCGACCACCTCGCTCATGTTCTCCTCGGAGAACACCTCTTCGAGAGCACGGTCGGTGATGTGGGTGAACACCTGACGATACGCGGTGCAGTGAGGGTCTTTTAAGGAAATAAATTGGCCGTAATTGGCCGTTTCCACCCACCAAAGCGTTATATGGACCACCGCCCCGGCACAGATTAAAGTATGTGCAGTCTCCGCACTCCCCTCTCACGCGGTTTTGCCGAGTGTCGAACATGCGCCACACTCGAGAACCATGCAGCTTCTTGAGGGATAACGCATCTAATACATTGCATATAGCATAATCGGGCATGCCGGCAAAACGCTGGCACGGGTAAATGCCTCCGTCTGGGCCCACCGCAAGATATTCACCTAAGCAGTCTGTGAAGGAGCACAAGCCTCCGCGCCCGGCGGAGACACTCCTGCAGAGCGAATCGAGCGTGCCGACCCGGATCTGTTAAGATTCTCCAAGTAAATAGCGAGTGAGTCGGCGAGCAATTGTCCATGCTCCCCGGCTGAGAGCGCCCAGCCCCCTGCCTCTGGGTGGTGCAGGGATGGCATGCACGCATGGATGGTGAAATGCAGACTCTCGCTCATAAAGAAGTCAAATATCTCGCCGAGGTCGGGCAGGGACGAAGGAGTGAAGGTGCAGATGCAGCCGACTTCGATCCCGTGACTCCGGGCACGCTCAATGCCCTTCATAGTCCGCTTGTAATAGCCACGGCCACGCTGGGCGTCCGTAATGTGCTCCGGGCCGTATAGGCTCGTGCCAATCGAAACGTTATGATTTTTGAAGACCGCGCACAGTTCGTCGGTGAGCAGCCACAGGTTGCTCTGCACGGAGAACCTGACCCGGCGATGGGCGAGTGTGTCCTGCAGAAGCGGCAACGCGTTTCGATAAAAGTCTGTCCCTGCCACAAGGGGTTCACCGCCGTGAAAGGTAACCTCCAATGGATCATGATGGGGGCTTTGCCACCGACTAACGGCCTCCACAATATCGATTGACATTACAGGCCCGCCCTCATTGGGGCCGAAGCAATAGTTGCAGTGAGCAGGACAGGCCAGCGATGGCACAAGCATCAGATGGGCAGTCATAGGCACAATTTTCTTTGAGTTGTGGGGTATTCAGATAGAACTCAAAGTGGAAACGACAGATCTATGCCGGTGTCATCATAACCGTCAAATTCGCGTCCACATTTACTAAAATACGCATGATTATCATGTGGTTTGGTGATGGTTGCACGAACAGCAAGTATTGCTTGTTTCTCCGATTGGTTTATCCGTCCGTCCCTATATAAGCGAACAAGACTGCCGTATTCTTATATACGTTTATATACCGTACCAGAGGTCGTCGTTGGTCCAGTCGTAGTAGCTGATGGCGGGGCATCCTAGGAGCCTGTTTTTAAAAGGGTGCAAGATTTAGAAGGAGCTCGTCGATGCTTAGAAGTAATTTATAGGCGATCGGCTTACATGTTTTTGAGATAACCTATATGACTAGTGCGAGGAAAGGAGAGCTTGTTGTACAGCGACTCGAGTCGCTCTTCGGCCAAGTGAGATTTGACGACGACTTTTGGCGAGAACGAAAAGAGCCGTTTTGGCTCATCGTGGACACGATCTTATCCCAGAACACCTCGAATACGAATTCCAGAGCAGCCCTTCGGAATATATTAATCAAATATAAAACAATTGAGGATGTCTTTTTGGCAAATGTGCAAGATATAGCTCACGAAATTAGACAAGCGGGACTATACGAGTCTAAAGCCAGAAGCATAAGCGCTGTGGCCAATGAAATAATGGAAAAATATGGGGGGGACACGTGGTCTTTCATCGGTGGCAGCTATCAATCTGCTAGGGAACGGCTGCAGAAAGTCTTGGGCGTTGGGCTAAAAACAGCAGATGTGGTCCTTCTTTTTGCTCGTGATTTTGATATCATCCCAGTCGATACGCACGTTTTTAGAGTCTCGCGACGAATCGGACTGGCTCCTCAAAAAGGAGGCTATAATGCAGTTAAGGCGGCTTTAGAAGATGAGATACCGCTTGGGGGGCGCAAGTTCGCTCATATAGCCATAATTAAATTTGGCAGAGAAATATGCAGCGCTCGACGGCCGCAGCACTGGAAATGTCCACTCACAGATTTGTGTGAGCACTGTCAAGAGACGTCTTGCGACGCAATTGAACCTCGTTAAAAAGTTTAAAGAAATCTAACCGTTTCAAGATTCATTGGGCTTCTGGTTTCAATTTTGAATTTCTTGTATATGCTGCTCGCCAAATCTGTACACTTGCTTTCTTCACCATGGCTCGTGATAATCTTTTCTGGCCGAGGGTTTAATCGCTTCACGTATTCGATCAGTTGTTGTCGGTCCGAGTGTCCAGAGAACCCTTCAACCGTCTCGACATTCATATTTATTTGCATCGTGGCCGTTTTGCCGTTGTTTGAAACGGGTATCTCTTTCCACCCTTTTTGTATACGCCGACCGAGCGTCCCTTCTGCTTGATACCCGACGAACACTAGGGTGTTGTTTTCCTGTGGTCCTAGCGCTTTCAGATATTCCATCACAGGGCCGCTGTTAAGCATACCGGAGGTGGCAAGAATAACGCATGGCTCGCCCTTTATAATGTCGTCGCGCATGTTTTGCTCCACTTGGACGAAGCTATCTGAGAGGAATGGATTCATGCCCTCGTGAAATATCATGTTTCTTAAATCATTGTTTAGGTATTCAGGATACGTCGTGTGAATAGCAGTGGCCTCCCATATCATGCCGTCGAGGTATACCGGGATTTCATCGATTATGTGTCTCCGAATACCCTCCTCGAGAACGAGCATGACCTCCTGGCTTCGTCCCACTGCGAATGCTGGTATGAGTACTTTGCCCCCCTTGGATAGAGTGTGCCGTATGGTGGAGTACAGTTTGTTCTCAGCATCGCGTCTTGATGGAGTTTGGTCGCGCGGTCCTCCGTACGTCGCTTCCATTATTAGCGCCTCAAGTCGCGGAAAGCTGTTGACTGCGGGGTCAAATAGCCTACTCTGTTCGTAGTTGAAGTCTCCTGTAAAAGCGACGTTGTAAAGTCCTTCTCCCACGTGAAAATGGGCGATCGAAGATCCTAGGATGTGTCCCGCGTTGTGAAATGTCAATCGCGCATCAGGCGCTATGTCGGTCACTCCGCCGTAGTTCAACGCGATTGAATGCTTTTTGGCCTCTCTTATTTTTGCGGAATCGTACGGGATCTTACGTCCCTCACGAGCAGCAACGTCAATATAATCGAGCTGCAGAAGCGACATTAGGTCCCGCGTTGGCGGCGTACAATATATAGGACCATCATAACCGTACTTAAATAGAAGTGGAACAAGTCCTGCGTGATCGAGGTGTGCGTGTGTGACGATAACCGCGTCAATTTGGTCAAGAGGGCTTACTTCTGGAGCGTACAGGTAAGGCGTAGCGTTATCTTCTGACCCCACGTTCACGCCGCAATCTATTAGAATCCTCGATTCTGGAGTTGACAGCACAAAGGAGGTTCTGCCTACTTCCCGACATCCACCGAGGGTCGTGGTGCGTATCCACTGGTCTTTCGACGTCACCTCGCGATGAATCTTTTTGCCCATCGCTTTGAGAAGCTCCTTGCGCTCATCGCTGTAAGACCGCAAGTACTGGCGTATCTCCTTCACCGTATGCGATTCGATCGGAGGCGTTCTAACGACTCGAGGCGTCCACCCTATTTGTTTGGTAATCTCCCGAAGTGTGGCACCGTGCCGTCCAATTACTAGTCCCGGCTTTTTGGCTTCTATAACGATCTCACCGGTGTCTAGGTCAAAATAGTGGTTTGTAATACCCGCCTCCTCGGGCACGATCTTGCTTGTTTCTTCAATTGACGTCTCGGGATCTGCCAAAACGCGCGGATCCGGCCTCACTACTATGCGTTTGCGCAGTTCTCGCGCGAGTTTTTTGACTATCTCGCCGTCGTCTGCGAACGCTCTCGGATCGTCAGTGTAGATCACGACTTCGGGTCCTTCAAACTCAAGCTCTGTAATCTTGATGTTGGAGGGCAACCGCTCTCTGACGCGTTGCTTCAACTCAGTAAGTGCTTCTTCAACTGGCATTACCCGACTTCCGTAAAAACAAAAAAAATACGGGAACAAAACCTAGTGAGTAATTAGTGCTTAAATTGCAAGAGCGGCTTTTCTTTTGTTTATTTCATCACTGCTCACTTCGATATACCCTTTTGCTGTGATCTTTACGACGTGCATGTCGTTTCCTGAAGCCGAATCTCTTTTCAAAGCGGACGAAAGCGCTCTAATAGCGAGGTCAACACCCTCTTCAGCAGGGATTTTTTCTGCATATCGATCTTCTAGAACGCCAAAAGCCATCGGGGATCCCGAGCCTTGTGCTGTAGCAAGGCGTTCTTCAATCTGACCTCCGACAGCGTCTAAAGAGTAGAGAGAAGAGGCATTCTTGTCGAAGCCGCCTATCATCAACTGCACAAAATACGGATAGTATCGGTTGCTGTTCAGAATATTCGACAGCAAAGTTGCTATTGCTGCGACAGTCATCGGTTTGCCGTGCCGCATCTTGTACAATTTGGCCTCTACGGTTATCGTACGTACGAGGCTCTGTGCATCGCCTACACCGCCAGCGATTGTCATCCCAACGAGATCGTCAACTTGGTAGATCTTTTTACCCTCTTTGCTGGATATGAAATTGCCCATGGTTACGCGACTTTCTGACGCGAGAACAACGCCGTCCTTACAAACTATACCAATGGTAGTCGTGCCTTTATATTGATCGACATTAGTCATTTTACTACCTCAGAAAATAGCAAAACAAAAACCAGTAAACACTCTCTGATTCTTTACGTTTCTATTTAAACCTATCTATATGCTGATAATCGACAAAGTTCCACAAAATTGCACTAAATCGAAAATGCACCCGCGAATGGCGCCGTTAAAAATCAACTTCTATCGTTATGAGTATGTTCTCAGGCTTTTTCAACTTTTCGACAAACTTGCGATCGAGATCTGCAGCTGCCTTGTCTGCGCCGATCATTAATGTCCTTCCGGATGTAAATGTGCTCTTTCTTACGACCATATCGTTAGCGTCGGAATGCGTGAGATCAACACTCCCGAAACCAGTTATCACCTCGCTGGCGTGCCCTGCCAATATCGTTAAACGGACTTTTGCTGCGTTAGCTCTCAAAGCAGTTTTGAATTCGCTCGCCAGATCACTGAACGATTTATCGGCTGAAACTGCGATAATGCAGTCCGCCCTTTTTGAGATCTGCTCATCTTTGGTAATCTGAAGTGTCGTTTTGTGTGTCGCCTTGATATTTTGATGGCCTTTTGCGTGTATCGTGTCGCTTAACATATTCCGTATATATATACTCCTGTAAGCAAGTATTGGCTGACTGATGATGAATCGAGAGACCGACGTTGAGTGTCCTTCGTGTTCGCCGGATAAAAAGGTACTGCACGAAGTCTTGCACACGGGTAAGAAGCTCGTGGTTCGATGCGCAGTGTGTCACACTACGCAGCATGTAGAGCCCCCGCGTCGTCCCGCAGCCCTCAAGCTAAGAGTCGTCGTGAGCTACTATGATCAATCTCATGTGGGCTGGTTTGAGTTGGGAGTTCGCGAACGGCTGCACGTAGGTGATGACGTCATCGTAGAGAACTCGTCGATTGATGCCGTACGGATAACTGCTATCGAACTTAGCGACGGAGTCCGAACAGCGGAAGCAGAAGCAGAATCGATTCGAGTCCTTTGGGCTCAAAAAATCGACAAGGTAGTCGTTAAGATAGCCGTTCACACAGGCAAGACCACGAGATCACATAAAGTTCCGTTTGATGGCGAAAAGAAATTTGTCATCGGAACCGAAGAACGGCTGGGAAAGATCACTCGCATCAAGGTAAAGCAAGGGCCTGTTCTTGATCATGCCGGGCAGTGCGTACAAGCAAAGGACGTCGGGAGAGTATACATCGAAGGCACAGCCAGAAGAAGTGCCGATCGAAATCAGATATCATTGGTCGGGCGTAAGCCGGCTCGTGGGAGGTAACCACGACACCTTTGGAGCTTGACAGGGCGTCACTTCTAAAAGGCTTGAGACATCGAGGTGTAAGCGAGCGAGTAGTATGTGCAATGGGCGCGGTGAGACGCGAAGATTTCGTGCCACAGAACTTGCGTGATCACTCGTACCGCGATGAGCCGCTGCCAATTGGCAAAGAACAGACGATTTCTGCTCCGCATATGGTAGCTATTATGTGTGAACTCTTCTGCGTTGAGCCCCACTCTAACGTGCTCGAGATAGGCACAGGTTCGGGTTATCACGCGGCCGTGCTGGCGGAGCTTGCGGGAGAAGGAACCGTCTATACCATTGAGCGATTTGAGGGATTAGCGGAGCACGCGAGCAAGCTCTTGCCCGCAAACGTAGTGGTTACCACCGGAGACGGATCTTTAGGACTCCCGGAAAAAGCTCCTTTCGATAGGATTCTTGTGACTTGTTCAGCTCCCGAAATTCCGCCCCCATTGCTTGCCCAGTTGAAGGCGGAGGGTCGGATGGTAATACCTTTGGGAAAAGAGT
>JBAXDW010000018.1:0-13743 GCA_037140755.1 Methanobacteriota archaeon | reverse complement strand
TTTCCTTCGACGCGACTCGTTTTTTACGGTTTCCGGACGATCCGTTCGAAGTCATTCCACGCGTTCAAACCTGTCCTCAAGCCTCCTGAGCACTTTAGGGAGCGTCGTATACTCCATATCCTGAAGCGGAAGCCGATGTGGTTCAAAAGGTCCGTGTCGCCGCATGTAGTTCGCAATCACATTTGCCTCATCGCGCGCTGCGTCATATGCAGGATCGTTGAATAGGTCCACAGGCCCAACAAACTTCCCATTGGCTATCTGAAATCCAGCTGCGACGACACGCGGGGGACCATCAAAGCGAGTGCACTTAGCGTTTTCAAAGGCGACTGGCATGACCGGGCCATTATGACTGCCTCGCATCCATCCACTAACAAGGTGAGGGAACGTCCATGGTTCGATAACCTCGCCGAGGGCTGGCAATCCAGACTGAGACCGCACGAGCGCTACTGGATCGTCCTTACCTACGTATTCGCCTGCGATTTCATACAGCTTCTCGGTACTTACAGCTGCGACTGGCTCGTCGGACGGCAATTTACCCCCCTCTTTTGGAAACACCCGCTTTATGACGTATCTACTTTTAGCGCCGATGAGGGCCAGCATGTTGTACATCTCGGCGGGACAATCCATAAAGACGCGCATGTGATCTCTAATGTCCCAAATCTCGAACTTAAAACCACCGTGCATGCTTGGGTCAATCACCAATCCGGCCGTGTTAAACGGGTCAGCAAACATCTTAAAAACTGGAAGATTGAAAGCACCAGGTTCGGTCTTGTCCATCATGAATGCGACAAGGGGCTCTCCTGTTCGTTCTGTGAACTCGATTTCCGTGGCACCTGGGCCCATTCCGCGTACATTTCCTGAAAACGAGTCCTTCAACATGTCTTGGCCCGCGCCATACAGCTTTAAGACCTTAGCAACTTCCGTGCACGTAGTAAAGATCTTCCAAGCGAGTCCGTGGACTTCCGGATCATTTTCGCCTCTAGCATGCCCCATGAGGAGCTCAAGATCATCGCCACACGCCATAACTCTGAAATCAACAACCAAACCGGTCTGAACTGCTTCGCTTAGAATCTCCTCTGCCTTTTCGCAGAGCTGGGGGTGAACGGTCGCGTGTCCTGGAAACCCTCCAACGTCTGCTTTTATCAAACTTATTGTTACCTTAGCCATACTTGACCACCGACGCTAATCTAAAATATCGTCAGCTATGCTTTAATACTCGTCCCGCGTATTTAAAATTCGCGAAACAAACGTCGTATGTGATCCAGCTAAGGCGCCTTCGGGCAGGTAAGGAAAGATTTAAATTGGGGTAGCCTATAGTAGGAACAGTGAGGTTAGCCTATCGCTAATTGTGAAATAGTTGTGGATCAGTTAGGGTACAGTATCGAACTATTCAAGGGCTCGTAGCTCAGTTAGGCAGAGCACCTGGCTTTTAACCCGAAATCTGAGGAGAGATACCAGGCGGTCAAGGGTTCAAATCCCTTCGAGCCCGCCTTTCTCTGCCAGCCGAACGACACGACGCAGCAAATCTCGAAATGTCAAAAGAGAAAGATTGACGCTCGGAAAATTAAAGGTCTTCTTTGCAGAATTTTGGAAAAAAATCCATCCTCGTTTCTTAATGACGCAGTTTGGTAGGGGCGCATGAAAAACCTAAACGTACTCAAGCATGAGATGGTGCCTGAGCATAAAATCATGTCAGACGAAGAAGTGGACGAGTTACTAGCACGATATGGTATCGAACTCAAGCAACTGCCTAAAGTTTTGGTAACCGATGCTGCGTGCAAAGAAATTGGCGCGCGAAAAGACAACGTAATTAGGATAAAACGCCGCAGTTTAACGGCAGACGAAGCTGTCTCTTACCGTCTAGTCATCGACACGAAAATGGGGTGAGAATTTGATAGATAGGCAAGTCATATCTAAAAGCTACTTTACGAGAGACAAAATTGCGCAACATCACATAAATTCTTTTAACGATTTCATCGAACGAGGGTTACAAAAGATCATTGACGAGCAGGCGGTGATCGAAACTGACGTTCCCGGCCTGCTCATAAAGCTGGGGCGCATTCGAGTTGACACCCCGAAAGTGCGCGAAGCAGACGGATCGCTCGAAGAGCTGTACCCTACTGAGGCGCGGCTTAGAAATGTTACATATGCCGCGCCAATTTTTCTTGAAATGACCCTCATACAAGGCGACATGGAAAAAGAACCGGAAGAGGTCGAAGTTGGATTAATGCCGATCATGGTGGGCTCCACTGCGTGTAACGTCTCAAAGCTCTCCGACAGTCAGATGGTAAAGCTGGGTGAAGATCCAGCAGATCCCGGCGGATACTTCATTGTAAGTGGCTCCGAGCGGGTTATAATTACTCTCGAGGATCTCGCGCCGAACAAAATCTTCGCGGAGTATGATGAACGCTACGGGGGACGAATCGAGGTCGTCAAAGTTTTTTCGCAGCGCAGAGGCTACAAAGCGCTAGTAATGGTTGAAAGAGGGCGTGATTCAATTTTGGAAGTCTCATTCCCCTCAGTTTCTGGACGAATCAACTACTTAATGCTAATCAGGGCACTTGGTCTGGTGACTGATCAAGACGTTGTCCAATCGGTCTCTAATGATCCAGAAATCATCAAGTTCATGTTAGAGAATATTGAGGAGGCCGAGGGCTTCACACAAGACGAAGGGGAGTCACTTGATGAGCTGCACCAGAAGATTCAGGAAGCGGCAATGAAAAAGCTCGGCGATAGGGTCGCTGCGGGCCAAGCTACGGAGTATCAAGCAAAAAGGTCTAATTATGTAGTCGATCGTTATCTTTTGCCACATCTGAACGACCCACTCCTTTCCGAAGAGGAGACCCGGCTAGTCAAAGCTCACTTTCTTGGGAGAATGGCAGAGGCGTGCTTCAAACTAGCTCTGCGCAAGCGCGGAGAAGATGACAAAGACCACTACGCTAACAAGCGTTTGAAACTTGCTGGCGATCTCATGGAAGACCTGTTTCGCGTGTCATTCAGTCGACTAACGAGAGACATCAAGTATCAACTTGAGCGAGCAGACATGAGAAATCGCGAGCTAAATGTATTGACTGCAGTGAGGGCCGACGTCCTAACGGAGAGGCTGACTCACCCCCTTGCAACAGGAAATTGGGTCGGAGGGAGAACAGGCGTGTCACAACTCCTCGACCGCACTGACTACATGGCCATGCTATCGCACTTAAGAAGGGTGATTTCACCATTATCTCGAGCACAGCCCCATTTTGAAGCCCGTGACTTACATCCGACCCAATGGGGCCGCATATGTCCGAGTGAGACGCCGGAAGGTCCTAACTGTGGGCTCGTCAAGAATTTTGCTCAGCAGGTCGAACTCTCGACCGCTTTGGAAGACGAAACTACTGTCATATCTGCGCTTGAAGAACTTGGCTACACACCCATCGGACACGAACTCGGGTCAGAGGTGGAAACAAATGACTGAAGCTCGGATTTACGTTGATGGCGCCTTGAAGGGAACGCATAGCGATCCAAGACTATTTGTTGACCAGTTTCGAAAAAAAAGAAGGCGCGGAGAGCTTCCGCACCTGATAAACATAGCGTTTCATGAAGATACGAATGAGATCAATATTAACACGGATTCTGGGAGAGCTCGAAGACCACTCATAATCGTCGATGTAGGGGCGCCATTAATTACTGAAAACCACATCCGAGAGCTTGAGCGCGGAGAGCTGTCGTTCGACGATCTGATAGAAAACGGCTTGATTGAATACATCGATGCTGAGGAGGAGGAGAACATCTACGTTGCTGTAACTCCGGAGGACCTCACCAGCGAACACACTCACCTCGAGATCGATCCATCACTTATATTGGGGATCGCCACAGGACTGGTTCCCTACCCTGAGCACAATGCATCGCCTCGTAATACTATGGGCGCCGGCATGATTAAGCAGTCGTTAGGCGCCTCGTGCGCGAACTGGAAGCTGAGACCAGACACCCGATCACATTATCTGCATTATCCACAACTTGGCATCGTGAAAACAAACGCAATGGAGGCGGTGGGCTTTGACGACAGGCTTTCAGGACAGAACTTCGTAGTCGCTGTCCAATCCTTTGAGGGCTACAACATCGAAGACGCGCTCATAATTAACAAGAGCTCGATCGAGCGAGGACTCGGCAGAAGCCACTTTTTCCGTACTTACGAAGCGGAAGAACGCCGGTATCCTGGAGGACAAGAGGACAAATTTGAAATACCCGATGCAGAAGTTCGCGGCGCGCGGGGCCCTGAAGTGTATGCAAACTTGGATGAAGATGGATTCGTCAATCCAGAAGCCGAAGTACAACCAAACGATGTGCTGGTAGGAAAGACCAGCCCGCCAAGATTCCTTGAAGAGCCCACCGAGCTTGGAGGCATAAGCACCCAAAAAAGGCGCGAAACGTCGGTTACGATGCGTTCAAACGAGAGTGGCGTGGTAGACGCAGTCATCATCACAGAAGGCGAGAACGGGTCGAGACTAGTTAAAGCTAGAACGAGAGATCAAAGAATACCAGAATTAGGGGACAAGTTTGCTTCGAGACACGGACAAAAGGGTGTAATCGGGCTCGTCGTCCCACAGGAAGACATGCCATTTTCCGAAGAGGGGATCGTACCTGACCTTATCATCAATCCTCACGCGATCCCATCGAGAATGACGGTCGGCCACGTTTTGGAAATGATAGGGGGGAAAGTCGGAAGTCTCGAAGGAAGGCGCATTGACGGCACCGCGTTTTCCGGTGAGCCTGAAGTCACACTTAGAGAGGCTTTAAGAAGAAACGGATTTTCACACACTGGAAAGGAAGTTTTATATGACGGGGTCACAGGCGAGAGGTTGGCTGCTGATATGTTTATCGGATTGATCCTGTATCAGAAGCTGCATCACATGGTGTCCGAGAAACTGCACGCACGGTCACGCGGACCCGTCCAGGTACTAACGCACCAGCCCACAGAAGGCCGAGCGCGCGAAGGAGGATTGCGGTTCGGCGAGATGGAACGTGACGTGATGATCGGCCATGGCGCAGCTTTGGCGCTTAAAGAGCGACTTGTAGACGAATCAGACAAAGTTGAGGAGTACGTCTGTACAGCGTGCGGGATGATCGCCACATTTGACAAACGTCGTAACGTGGTCTATTGCCCAAATTGCGGCGCAGATACTGACATCTACAAGGTTGAAATGAGCTACGCCTTCAAGTTACTGCTGGATGAAATGAAAGCGCTTGGCATAGCTCCGCGCATCGAACTGGAAGACGCTGTTTAGTCGGGAGGTCTTTATGAGCAGCCCTAAGCGAATCGGAAAAATCAAATTTGGGTTACTTTCACCTAAAGAATATCGGAAGATGAGCGTAACCAAAGTTATTACTGCTGACACTTACGATGACGATGGTTTCCCAATTGAAATGGGTCTCATGGATCCACGGCTCGGAGTTATAGATCCGGGTCTTAGATGCAAGACCTGCGCTCAGCGTGCCGGCGAATGTCCAGGCCACTTCGGTCATATCGAACTTGCAGCTCCCGTAATTCACGTGGGATTTGCAAAAATCATAAGGAAGATTCTTAGAGCAACGTGTCGGCGATGCGGACACCTCTTGCTCGATGAGATTCAGAAGCAAGAGTTCCTTCTCAAGATGCATGAGCTGAAGGACAAAAATTATTCGACCGACGAGATAGTGAAAAACGTCATCAAAGACGCACGAAAATCAATCACCTGCCCCTACTGCGCAGAACAGCAGAAGGAAATTAAGTACGAAAAGCCGACCCGCTACGTTGAAGATAGTCATAAGTTGATGCCAGCAGACATCCGTGACAGATTTGAACGGATACCAGACGGTGACAATGAGCTGCTCGGCCTCGACGCTACGAACGTTCGTCCCGAATGGATGATACTGACGGTCTTACCTGTACCGCCCGTAACAACGCGACCTTCGATTACGCTTGAGAATGGGCAAAGATCTGAAGATGACCTTACCCATAAGCTCGTAGACATTATTAGAATAAACCAGAGATTTCAAGAGAACCGTGAGGCAGGAGCACCGCAGCTTATCATAGAAGACCTGTGGGAACTCTTACAGTACCATGTCACAACCTTCCTCGACAACGAAGTCTCGGGTGTTCCACCTGCGCGACATCGCAGCGGGAGGCCTTTGAAAACACTCTCGCAAAGACTCAAAGGCAAAGATGGACGGTTCAGGGGGAGCCTTTCAGGCAAAAGGGTGAACTTCTCAGCACGAACCGTTATTTCACCTGATCCAAACTTAAGCGTGAATGAAGTGGGAGTTCCTGAAACCATAGCCCGCGAGATGACGGTGCCTATTATCGTAACGCCGCGGAATATCGGAGAATTACAGGAGTACATCAAGCGCGGCCCGCTCAACCACCCAGGGGCAAATTACATCAAGCGACCTGACGGTAGACGCGTGAAGATCACCGAAAAGAGCGGGGCTGAGATTGCTGAGACAGTTGAAAATGGGTGGGTCGTCGAAAGACAACTGAAAGACGGGGATATTGTCCTTTTTAACCGACAGCCGTCATTACATCGAATGAGCATCATGGCTCACCGGATCAAGGTGATGCCGTTCAAGACTTTTCGACTAAACCCTGCGGTCTGCCCACCCTACAACGCCGATTTCGACGGTGATGAAATGAACCTGCACGTGCCGCAAACCGAAGAAGCGCGCGCCGAAGCACGTATCCTCATGCTAGTGGAAGAAAACATCCTATCCCCAAGGTTCGGCGGTCCGATTATAGGCGGGATACACGACCACATCTCAGGGCTCTTTCTGCTTACTCAAAAAGGCACTAAATTTACGAAAGGCGAATTCTATGAGCTTCTCAAGAAGTGCGATGTCGAAAAACCGCTCTCTGAACCTGCAATTGTAGAAGGCGGTGTAAGCTATTATACCGGCAAGCAGGTGTTCAGTCAAATACTCCCAGAGCGGTTGAATCTGACGCTAAAAGCCAAGAAGTGCGTTATGCACGGGGAGTGCCTCAAAACTGGTTGCGAGATAGACGCATACGTCAAGATCGAAGCGGGCAACTTGATTTGCGGCATAATTGACGAAAAATCAATTGGAGCCTTCAGCGGCGCAATACTTGACGGGATAATCAGGGAATACACCGACACCGGCTTTCAAGAAGCTTCGCGATTTCTAGATAACGCGACTAAACTTGCAATACGAAGCATAATGAAGTTCGGCTTTAGCTTCGGAATTGACGACGAAGACGTTTCGCCGCAAGCACAATTAGAAATTGAGGAGATCTTAGAAAAAGCGGAAGAGCGCGTCGGGGCACTCATAAATGCTTATGAAGTAGGTGAGCTTGAATCTATGCCTGGTCGGACGCTTAACGAAACCCTAGAAATGAAAATAATGCAAGAACTAGGAAGAGCAAGGGACAAAGCAGGAGAAATTGCAGGGAAGAACCTCGGATTTGCCGGCGAGCTCGCGCTTGACAATTCTGCTGTCGTAATGGCTGTTTCGGGGGCGCGTGGGTCAATGTTGAACCTTACGCAGATGGCCGGCTGCGTTGGACAACAGTCGGTAAGAGGTGAGCGCATCAGAAGAGGATACTATGACAGGACGCTCCCTCACTTTCGAAAAGGTGAGCTTGGAGCTGATGCGCGCGGATTCGTGAGATCAAGCTATAAGAAGGGCCTTACACCGACAGAATTCTTCTTTCACGCTATAGGAGGGAGAGAAGGGCTCGTCGACACCGCCGTTAGAACGTCTCAGTCTGGATATCTCCAAAGAAGACTGATAAACGCGCTGCAGGACTTAGAAGTAGAATATGACGGAACTGTCCGATCTGGGGAAAAAGTAGTACAGTTCGTGTACGGTGAAGACGGAATTGACCCCACTAAGAGCGAGTATGGCAAATCCGTAAACGTCCACAAAATCGCGCAGCGCGTAATTGAAAAACGCGAAAATAGGTGAGTTCGATGGATCTTCAAGAGACCATAAATGCCCTCAAATTACCTTTGAACATAAAAAATGATCTTTTTGCAGAGTTAAGCAGTCTGCAACTGTCCGAGGATGAAACAAATGAGATCCTAGAAACGACTAAAAAGGTCTACGAGCGATCAACAGTAGAACCGTGCGAAGCCGTTGGAACGATCGCTGCTCAGTCGATCGGAGAGCCTGGAACGCAAATGACGATGAGGACTTTTCACTACGCAGGAGTCGCTGATATTAATGTCACACTAGGACTTCCGAGGCTCATAGAAATAGTCGATGCCCGAAAAGTGCCTGATACACCCATGATGACGATATATCTCGATGCGGAGAGAGCGACTGACCGCGATAAAGCCTTGCAGCTTGCCTGGGAAATTGAAGCGACGCACGTGAGTGATATCGCAGACATCCTTACTGACACTGACGAGATGCAAATCTATCTGGAATTCGATGACCGGGCTTTGAAGCAACGAAACGTTGATCTTAACGCCGTCGTGACTAAACTTGAGACGCTTCCGGACGTCGAGGTTCGAGTTGACGGGTCTAACATTGTGCTGACCCCCTCAGCAAAGCGTTACCGGGCGTTGCTTCAGATCGTGGAAAAAGTCAAGGTAATGGTCATCAAGGGCATCGAAGACATAAAACGAGTTGTCGTACGTAAAGAGCACGAAGAATATGTCCTTTATTCAGAGGGTTCATCTCTAAAAAAGGTAATGGCGCTCGAGCAGATTGACGCCACCCGGACGAAGACCAATAACATCAATGAGATGGCTGATGTTTTTGGCATAGAAGCAGCAAGGAACTCCATCATCGAAGAAGCAATGGACACGTTGCGCGAGCAAGGACTGACGGTTGACGTAAGACACATAATGCTTGTAGCGGATATGATGACGCTTGACGGCGAGGTAAAGCAGATTGGGCGGCATGGTATAGCAGGAGAAAAAACGAGCGTGCTGTCTCGAGCTGCTTTTGAAGTCACCGTGAATCACTTACTCGATGCTGCTATACGTGGGGAAATAGATGAGCTTCGAGGAGTCACCGAGAACGTAATTGTGGGTCAACCCATCCTTCTTGGAACTGGCGACGTGCGGCTTATCGCTAAAACAGGCAGAGAGTAGATCCTGAGGCTAAACATGGAGCTAGACATTGCTAAATCGTTAAGAACTGCAATTAGAGACGGAAAGGTCTCTATCGGAGCGAAAAATACACTCAAATCGATTCAGCGAGGCGACACCCAATTGGTCGTGCTAGCCTCCAACTGTCCACAGAGGTTTCGCGAAAGGATCATATCGAAGAGTGTCCCAATGGTCAACCTCGAGATGAATAGCGTCGAACTAGGCTCAATTTGTGGTAAACCATTTACCATTTCTGCCCTTTCGGTCATAGATGCGGGGCCTTCAGATATTATGTCGATCAGGGAAAAGGAGATAAGTGATGACAGAAGTTAAGCTCACAACAGAAGGGATACGCTATATAGCCTTATTTGAGAGTTTAACTCGAGCAATCGCCCGTGATTGTTATATCGATGAGGACAACGATCGCGTGATATTCGTCGTTAAAAACGGGGATATGGGCCTTGCGATTGGCAAGAATGGCAACAATATTAACCGAGTCAAGAAATCAATCGGCAAGCACATCGAGATTGTCGAGTTCTCCGGCGAAGTTGACGAATTCATCGTAAACGCGCTTCAACCCGTTTCTGTAAAGAAGGTTCACGTCGTTTCAAAAGAGAACAAGAAGCTCGCCTACGTCGAAGTGATGCCCAAGGATCGAGGAATTGCGATTGGAAAAAACGGAAGAAACATTCACAAAGCCAAAGTGCTTGCTCAAAGGCACTATGGGCTGGACGATGTCATTATTCAGTGAGCCGAAAACGAGGAGTCTTCATGGGAATAGGTATCTATTCAGCACGCAAACTAAAAAAAGACCGCAAAGCGCTTCGATGGAGCGACAAGAATTTTAGTCGTCGTGAACTCCATCTGGACGAAAAAGCAGATCCGTTGGAAGGAGCGCCGCAAGCACGAGGAATAGTTCTTGAAAAAGTGGGAGTTGAAGCGAAGCAACCAAATTCCGCAATACGTAAGTGCGTGCGAATCCAGCTTATCAAAAACGGCCGACAGGTAACCGCCTTCTGTCCCGGGGTAGCCGCGACAAATTTCATTGACGAGCACGACGAAGTAACTGTGGAAGGGATTGGAGGCCGAATGGGCGGTTCAATGGGAGATATTCCGGGCGTACGATTTAAAGTCATAAAAGTAAACAATGTTTCTCTTGAAGAGATGGTCCGTGGCAGAAAAGAGAAACCAGTACGGTAGAGCCATGCAAACAGAACAAAACAGCTTGGTTTTCGGCAAATGGGAGACCACCAACATCCAAGTTGAAGACCCAGGAATCAAGCGCTACGTGCACTTCGAATCACCAGATATCCTTACCGGCGGAAGACACGCCCATCAACAGTTCAACAAGTCAAATTTATCTATCGTCGAGCGTTTGACCAACAAACTCATGCGCGGAGAGGGCAACACAGGCAAGAAAAGCAAAGCGTATGGAACCATACGAAAGGCGTTTGACACTATCAACAAACGCACGGGTGAAAATCCTGTGAAGTTGCTCATTCAAGCTATTGAAAACGCAGGACCTCGAGAAGAAACTGTACGGTTGAAATACGGCGGCATTTCCGTTCCAAAAGCTGTTGATACCGCATCTCAGCGGCGGGTCGACTTAGCACTAATGCACATCGCGCAAGGCGCTCAGAAGGCCGCGTTCAAAAGCAAGCGCACGATAGAAGATAGTCTCGCATCTGAGATCATAGCAGCCGCAAAAAATGACGTGCGGAGCTTTTCGATCAGCAAGAAGGAAGAAAAAGAGCGAGTAGCTAAGGCAGCGAGATAAAATAATCATTCTGGACTAAACGCATGGTAAGCAGGCAGAAGATGGTCGAGCGTGTTACAACGCTCATGGATCGACCTGAATACATACGCAACATTGGGATTGTGGCACATATAGATCACGGAAAGACGACACTTTCCGACAATCTGCTCGCAGGAGCAGGCATGATCTCAAAGGAGCTGGCAGGGACGCAACTTTTCATGGACTTTGACGAAGAAGAGCAAGCGAGAGGAATCACAATCAACGCAGCGAACGTGTCTATGGTCCACGAGTTTCTCGGGAAAGAGTACCTGATAAACCTCATCGATACACCGGGACACGTCGACTTCGGGGGAGACGTCACACGCGCAATGCGAGCGGTTGACGGTGCAGTCGTCGTGGTCGATGCCGTTGAAGGGACGATGCCTCAAACGGAAACAGTGTTGCGGCAAGCACTTAAGGAAAACGTCAAACCAATCCTCTTCATAAACAAAGTTGACAGGCTCGTCAACGAGCTCAAACTCGATCCGCAAGCGATGATGGGCAAATTCGTCAATCTGATCAATCACGTAAATAAGCTGATACGGGGAATGAACGAAAAGCTATTCGACGCAGGGTGGAAGGTCAAGGTCGACGACGGTTCTGTCGCGTTTGGATCTGCACTCTATAACTGGGCCTTGAGCGTGCCTCAGATGGAAAAAACGAAAATTACGTTCAAGGATGTGTACGAATACTGTGCCAACAACAAGCAAAAAGAGCTTGCCGAGCGCAGCCCACTTCACAAAATTGTGCTTAACATGGTTATCACGCACCTGCCGAATCCACTGCAGGCACAGGAGGGGCGCGTTCCTGTAATATGGCATGGAGACAAAAAGTCTCAGGAGGGCAAAGCGATGCTGACCTGCGACCAGCACGGCCCGGTACAGCTGATGGTCACTGACATATCCATCGATCCTCACGCAGGCGAAGTAGCCACGGGACGACTTTTTTCGGGATCGCTCGAACGCGGACAAGAGCTCTCTGTTTCGGGCATGCCAAACAAGAATCGAATCCAACAGGTGGGCATATTTATGGGCGCAGAGCGGATCGAAGTTGAACGAATCCCCGCAGGTAACATCGCGGCCGTCACTGGGCTACGCGACGCTATAGTCGGCTCGACCGTTTCTTCTCTAGAAGGCGTCGTTGCTTTTGAAAGCATCAAACACGCGAGTGAGCCTGTGGTTACAGTGGCAGTTGAAGCCAAGAACATGAAGGACCTGCCCAAGCTCGTTGAAGTGCTACGACAAGTCTCGAAGGAGGATCCGACACTCCGCGTGACCATCAATGAGGAGACGGGAGAACATTTAATCTCCGGGATGGGCGAATTGCATCTTGAGATAATTGCCCACAAAATAGAGAGAGACAAGAACGTTCAAATCACCACATCAGAACCCATCGTTGTGTATAGAGAGACTGTCCAAGGCCACGCAGGACCCGTCGAGGGTAAGTCCCCTAACCGCCATAACCGCTTCTACTTCGAGATAGAGGCTTTGCCGAGCGACGTTGTTACGTTGCTAAAAGAAGGCGCCATCAACATGAATGCCCCGGAAACAGAGCGGCGAGCGGTGCTGATGGAAGGGGGCTTAGAAAAAGACGAAGCGAGAAAGGTCGCTGACGTCTTTGAATCAAATCTTCTCCTCGATATGACGAAAGGGATTCAATATCTGCGCGAAACCATGGAACTCATCATCGAGGGATTCCGAGAAGCGATGAAGACCGGGCCGCTAACACGAGAGCCCTGTGAGGGTATAAAAGTCAGACTGGTCGATGTCACCCTGCACGAAGATGCAGTGCATAGAGGCCCCGCGCAAGTCATACCTGCAGTTCGATCAGCGATATTTGCGGCCATTCTAATGGCCAAAGACGCTGTACTTGAACCTATGCAAAAGGTGTTTATAAGTGTACCTCAAACCCTGATGGGAAGCGCTACGCAACAGATACAAGGAAGGCGCGGCCAAATACTAGACATGGACTCCGAAGGCGACACCGTCGTCGTAGTCGGCAAAACACCAGTTGCCGAGATGTTTGGTTTTGCCGGAGATTTGAGATCAGCAACGGAAGGGCGCGCCATATGGAGTACTGAGTTCCTCGGATTTGAGGTTTTAGCGCAAAGCTTACAACCAGAGATAGTAAAACAAATAAGGCAGAGGAAAGGTCTAAAGGCCGAGCTGCCAAAACCACACGACTTCATAGGTTGAAAGGAGGAAAGAACAAAAATGGCTGAAAAGCCCCACTTGAATCTGGCCATGATAGGTCACGTTGACCACGGTAAGAGCACATTAGTCGGGAGGCTATTGTTCGAAACTGGCAACGTAGGTGCGCATATAATTGAGTCGTACAAGAAAGAGGCAGAGGCAAAGGGCAAAGGATCCTTTGAGTTTGCGTGGGTAATGGACTCACTAAAGGAAGAACGAGAGCGCGGAGTCACAATTGACATTGCGCACCAAAGATTTGATACGGAACGCTACTATTTCACAATCGTCGACTGTCCGGGTCACCGCGACTTCGTAAAGAACATGATTACTGGAGCATCGCAAGCTGATGCCGCAATCTTGGTGGTTGCGGCGCCCGATGGCGTTATGGCTCAAACAAAAGAGCACGTCTTCCTTGCGCGGACTCTTGGAATCAACCAGCTGATCATAGCAATCAACAAGATGGACGCTTCAGATTTCAGTCAAAAACGGTTTGATGACGTGAGAGATGAAGTGGGAAAGCTGCTGAAAACAGTTGGCTATCGAGAAGAGGACGTTCAATACGTCCCTGTTTCGGCTTTTAAAGGCGATAACGTTACGAAACTAAGTGATAACATGTCGTGGTACAAAGGCGAGACGCTCTTGCAGGAGATCGACAAGTTCAAAGTTCCTGAAAAACCAGTGAATC
>JBAXDW010000017.1:0-14137 GCA_037140755.1 Methanobacteriota archaeon | reverse complement strand
TTTCGAATCGACTTTTTGTTTCGTCGGGCCTATCAAGTTTCGAATCGACTTTTTGTTTCGTCGGGCCTATCAAGTTTCGAATCGACTTTTTGTTTCGTCGGGCCTATCAAGTTTCGAATCGTATCAATCTCAAAAAAAGCATTGACCAGGTGCAAATCTAAAAAAAATTAGCATTAATTAGCATTATACCGTTATCGTGCGGAACATACAGTTATATATTGTTCACAATTGTTCACAATTCTTATAAAAAATACTACCGTTCACAAAGCAGAGAGAAAAACACAAGAGATATAAATGCTAACAGCAAAAACGTAGCCAAACGTCCATGAAAGACCCTATCTTTGTTGCGCAACTAATCGAGTTTGGCTTCACTAAAGGCGAAGCCGAGCTTTATTACCACCTCATCAAACACGGCCCAAAAACCATTGCAGCACTCTCAAGAAACCTTAACACATACAGAGAGCACGTTTATCGGACGCTTGTTTCGCTTCAAACGAGAGGCGCGATAGATTCAAAACTGAACGAGCATGGCATTTATTTAGCAGTTCCACTTGAGAGGGTACTAGATACGGAGCTCCGTCGGCATCAGCTAGAGCACCAAGAAAAAGAAGAGCTCATACCAAAGATCCTAGAAGCTAAAGAGAGTCTCTCTCTAGAGCCACTAGGAACAAGTTGCAGGTTTCAGCTGCATCACACGTTGAATGAAATTGGGGCTTCTTGCTTGCGAATGGTCGATTCCGCGAATCATCTCGTGCTTGTTATTATGCCCCCCGCGCTGTCACATTCCACAATGCTAGCCGTCCAAACCGCAGTTATTAACGCTGCCAAACGTGGGCTAGATGTGCGTGGTATTACAGACTCCATAGAATGTTCAAATACACAAGTAAAAGACCTGAAGATTTGCAGTTATGGAACATACGACGGGATATGCTTTTTGGTAGTAGATTCCACAGAAACCATGACGTTCATTCACTGGGAGGGGGGGGGTAAACTTCGCAATAAAATGGCTTCCGCTTTCTATTGTGATGATCCAGCTTATGCACAGCACCTCGAATTCGTATTTGATATGGTATGGAACCAACTTGCCGATACGAAAACGGCCAAAAAACTCCAAACCGTTTAGAGATACAACGCTCAAAACTACAACTCACACTCATAAGATCTAGCACGAAGTAGTCTACATAGGCGATCTAGAAACTTGTCACCGAGACTAGGATAGTGGGAAAAGAGTTGTCAGTACTTCCATTTCTTTTATGACTGGTCAGCTCAACTCAATAAGTGACGTTCCATCGACAAGTGTCCTGGCGAGTTTGGGCTTACTGCCTCTGGTGCGACCTAGAATTTAACCTCGATTACCCGGAACCGCTTTAAAAAGCTAAGAGACTCGCAAAAGAGATGAAAGAGGGAAAAAAGGGCACTGTGTATCGTGCAAAAGGTACTTAGCTATTTTCGAAACGAGTTTTTTCAATTGCAGAACTAGATTCAAAGCGAATGCCGTACTCATCATCAGGAGAGGGATGCGATGGTTGTACTATCATAACAGAGCAGCTGACGAAATACCATCAAGATATGCGTCGCACGTCGCTTGAGGGGAGATGACGTCGCGAAATCCTTGCACAATGTGCATATCGATGTCGCAAGTAGCGTCATGCCGCATTCACTCACTATAAAGTTGGCATGCCGATCAAACATTTGGGTCAGGCCGCGAGATAGGACGAAGTCGTTCTAGTCTAGATATGTTATCCACACCTGGCGCACGCCTGCCGCGTTACTCCACCAAATGCTCGATCGAGTGCCTAAAAAAGTCTTCTGCACGCCCACTCTAGAGCTGGCGACAGGATTTTTTTTATAGACCGGAGGAGCATAAAGCAGCAGGTGTTAGCGTCACAAACTTATGGACTTCGCTTCCCGTCGGACCTAACCCGCCCGACGTTGTATATGCACTGATCGAGGTGCCAAAAGGATCCCAGAACAAGTACGAATACGAAAAAGAACTCGGCATCTTTGCCATCGACCGAGTGCTCTATTCGCCTGTGCAGTACCCGACTGATTATGGCCTTATCCCCCAGACGTACTACGACGATGGAGATCCGCTGGACGTCATGGTGATGATGGACGAACCAACTTTCCCTGGTTGTCTCATTGCAGTCAGGCCGATTGGCTTGATGAGGATGATTGACAGCGGAGACAACGATGATAAGGTCCTCGCCGTCCCCGACAAAGACCCGATGTATGCAGAGGTCAGCGACATAAGCGATCTGCCCCCACACAAAATGCGGGCCATCGGACACTTTTTTACCGTCTACAAACAGCTTGAGGGAAAGAAGACCGAAGTCACTGGCTGGGAAGGAGCGGAAAGCGCTAAAAAAGCGATAATGCATTCGATACAGCTTTATAATGACAAGTTCGGCTGATCGATTTCGAAAAGTTGTACCCGCGGCAAATCTGATGCTTTTTTTGGCTAACGGTGCCGTTCACCGCCAAAAAAAACATGCGATGATCTCCCTGCTCACGGTGGAAGATTTGGCGGTCAGCGACCGTCTGCCGAGCTAGCGAAAGGTTCTTTAGCCGGCCGCTTCCTACCTACGGCTGCGCTGAGAGGCACTGCGTTAGATGGATATCTCACAACTCATACAAGCAATCGTACTCGGAATGGTGCAGGGCGTTACTGAGTGGCTGCCCATTAGCAGCAAGGCAATGGTATCGCTCGTTTTAATGCAGTTCTTCAACGCTGATATCAGTCTCTCCGATGCCGTCTACTACTCAATCTGGCTTCACATCGGGACGCTCTTCGCGGTAGTGCTCTACTACAGAGTTGAAGTTGTTCGAATCATTCGCAATTTACCGCATTACCTCACCAACCTGCGCGATCCAAGCGGATACAATCGGCTTACGACGTTTCTGCTCATCGCCACGTTTTGTACGGGACTTGTCGGCGCACCGCTCATCGTTTTCGGCTTGGATAAGATCCATATCACCGGCAGCATCGCCTTTGTCTTCATCGGCATTCTGCTCATCGTGACGGGGCTTTTCCAGAAGATAGCCCGAAGAACGGTGAGCGCGAACAAGAGCATGTCCACAAAGGACGCGTTGCTCGTCGGCATCATCCAAGGATTTGCTGCCCTCCCCGGACTAAGTCGATCAGGGCTGACGGTGTCCACGTTGCTGCTGCGCCGGTACGCGCCGACCGATGCGCTCAATCTCAGCTTCCTTCTCTACATCCCAGCCGTCATCGGAGCCGAGATCGGGTTGCAACTTCTGAAAGGGGGCATTTACTACACCACCTATTCGCTGATCGCTATCGTCGTCGCCTTCGCGTTCGGACTACTGACGATAAGCGTCCTTCTGAAGATTGCTGAACGCGTCGATTTCAGCTACTTCGCCATTTTCATTGGTGTTCTCTGCACGCTCGCGATATTTGTGCCCATTCGTTGAGGTTCGCTACCTAGCCGCTGGTACAGGCGCGGGCCGAAATATCAAAAAACGGCTGCTAATGCTAACCACCGGCAACGCTATTAATATACTGAGAGCGAGACTGAACCAACGTGAGCGTGGGGGCGTTCGTCGACAAGCAGCATCAACCGACGATTGACGCCATGATCGCTTCGGTTCGATCGAAGCGACCGTTATGGGAGAATCTCACGCAGTTCATCGACGAAAACTACCGAGTTAAGCGGGATTTTACGTTCTACGGGAAGAACTACGGATAGGCACTCAGATTTCGAAGTGGTGGTCGGGCACTCGCCGCGTTCTATCCAGGAGAAGGCAGCTTCACTGTGCAGATTATTATTGGTCCTGGGCAGCTTGAAGAGGCCTTGCAGCTGCGCCTCGGTGCTAAGGTGCGAAAAATTCTCATAAACGCTCGCGCGTTCACCGAAGGGCGGTGGCTCTTTATCCCCGTGGAATCAGAGACGGGTTGCCAGGACGTGCGTCGCCTGCTCAAAGTCAGAGCGAGCCCGTTAAAGAAGACCAAGAGCTAATATAGCCATACGGCTTTTCCATAGCCGATAAAATGAGCAAGTGACGTTCCGTGGGACACAGTGTCCCGTGTCCCCCACACACAGCTGCGATACCAATGGCGGCTGGCGTCTTTTATTCATATGGTATTCTTCTTACGCCCGCTGCGGGTGCCGTTTTTGTGTCAGCGAGGACGATTTTGCTAACGTTTTTATCCATTCCAGACAAACAGGCATTTTGTGAGACAACTGAAAGTTCTCTTCGTTGAACCGCCAAAAGAGGAATGGTTTGTAATGGGTGAGTACGTGCCACCACCCTTAGGGATCTTACAGCTCGCTGCCTACACCGAGAAACACTGCGAAAACGTCGAAATCGAGGTGCTCGATTGTCAAGCAGCAAACGTCGACTGGAGGGGGCTGGAAAAGCGCATTGAGAACGTGGACCCTGACGTTGTAGCCCCAAGCGGGTTGGCAACCTGCAACGCGTACATTGTAGCGCGCACTGTCGAAACCGCGAAGACTGTCAACCCGGAGATATTAACAGTCGTCGGCGGCCAACACTTCACCGCCACCGCCGATGAGAGTCTAACGACATATCCGGAAATAGATGTCGTGATTCGCGGCGAGGGCGAAGAAACGCTCGTTGAACTCCTTCGGGCACACCGCGAAGAACGATCGTTTTCAAACGTACGTGGGGTGTCGTTCGTACACGACGGTGCTAACTATCACACACCGGATCGGCCGCTACTCACAAATCTGGATGAGCTGCCTTATCCGGGCTATCATTTCGTCGCAGACGTCATCGAGAATTACCACTTCAAGATGATGGCTGACGTGAAACGACGATATGCCCTCATAGAGGGATCGAGAGGGTGCACGAACAACTGCTCCTTTTGCAGTCAGTGCGTTTATTGGCGACGGAAATGGCGGAGTAAATCACCCAAGAGGATTGCCGATGAAATGCAGTACACGTACGAAGAGTATGGAATGGAATTCCAGTGGCTCACCGACGATAATTTCGGCTTAGGTGCGCACACGCGCGAACTATGTAATGAGCTCATCAATCGAGGGCTTCCGACAGACGTCATGTGGTTCATGCAGGCGCGCTGCGATGACGTTAGAAGGCACGAAACCCTGCTGCCCACGCTGCGTGAAGCTGGCCTCCGCTGGATACTCACAGGCGTTGAGAGTCCCAGCGAATCCACCTTGGAAGCATTCAAAAAAAGGATTCGCCCTGAAGACGCCAAGAACGCAATAGCACTCCTAAAGCAACATGATATTTTCTCTCAAGCAATGCTCATCATCGGCGAGCGCCACGATTCTGCTGAGTCAATAGCCCGCTTGCGGTCCTTTGCCGACGCCATAGACCCCGACCTGGCGATTTTTACTATACTAACGCCGTTTCCAGGAACGAGGGTCTATGACGACGCACTGAGCAGCGGCTGGATTGAAGATCACAATTGGGCGCACTACGATATGACCCATGCCATAATGCCAACGGAGCACTTGTCGCGCATGCAAGTACAAGAAGAGCTCTTCACGTGCTATCGCAGTTTCTACGGTTCTCTTTCGCGGCAGTTCAAAGGGATGTTCTCAACTAATGCGCTGAAGCGTCAGACCTATCGACATCTAGCCGGGCAAGGTGTTATGAAAGAGCTAAAAGACTTAGTTTGGAGGGCCCCTTATGCCTGAGGGGAAGTGGAAGACCCGATACTTGTTCTTTCTAGTCTTTGTGTCTTTTTCCACCCTTTGTTTGATCGCTGTGATTGCCTTTCTTTCACCGCGCGTTTCGGATGGCTTTGCGTGGCGTAAGCAGCTTACAGGATCTATATTCTCGGTGCTGTGCATCTTAGGCATACTCGCTATCTTCTTCCCGCGGCACTGTGCTCGAAGCCCCTACAAAGAACGCGTAATTAGCGAGCGTTCCGATTTTTCCCTTCAAGGAGAGCATGGTTTACAAAAATCGTCTTGGATCGGTGGCGTAACGGTAACACATGGACACCACCCTATATGCCCCCTGTATTATCAGCACGAGTTCGTCTTCGGCAAAAAAACACTATGCTCCGCGTGCATGGGGTTGTTCTGTGGCGCCCTCATCTCTCTCGCAGGAGCATGGCTCGTTTTTTTTCAACAATTCCCTAACAGCCTGCCCGACGGGATCATTTTTAGCCTCGGGGCCGTCTTGATACTATTCGGCCTTGCCTCATATGTCGTGGCTAATCAGCTGGAACCAGTGCGCCGTTTTTCCTTAAACGCGCTTATGATTGTTGGAATGCTGCTTGCACTTGTCGGAGTCGACAGCAGAGCTCATAGTTTAACGTTAAACGTGCTCTTTATCGGCTTTTTTGTTTTCGTGCTATTTACCAGGATCAACCTTTCGCAGGACAGACACGAGCAAATCTGTGCAACGTGCGGGCAGACATGTACCGCGTGATTGAAAGGTCATTTTTGCGATCGGCGCCTTATTTGGTAAATCGCCCCTGCAATAATCAATACTGCAATTGCAATCATCACCACTGGCCAGACCAACTCTCCGTTAAAGTTAATGGCTATGCCAAACACTTTCTGGAGGATCAATATTACTCCGGCAATTAGAAGAAGCAAACCGAAGATTATTCCGACGATGATGCCGCCATGCGGAAGTCCAAAGCATTCCTGTTCTGGACCTTCGTCCCCATAGCAGCCATCGCGGCGAGCACGCCTGCGACGGGTGTCATACAGGGGATTATGGCAGTTGATGCAGAATTCCACTCCTTCGTCATTCTTAGTCCCGCAGTTTTGGCAATACGGCATTTAATCACCACCATCTCATGCGCGGCCTCATTCATAACGCTTGCCATTTGAAGCAAAAAAGCGCTAAAAAAGCTCCAGCGCCCCTCTATCCGTTCCCCAAGCACGAGCAAATTGATAATACGTAAGTAGTAACATTTAAGTTGCTCAATATAGCTAACCTAACGAAGTTGGACATGCTTCGCGAACCAAGCATAAACAAAGGCTACAGAGGCAAAGAATGATCGAAAAGGCTGTAATACCAGCAGCGGGCTTGGGGACGAGATTTCTGCCAGCTACGAAAGCGCAGCCAAAGGAGATGCTGCCTGTCGTTGACAAGCCAGTTATCCAGTACGTTGTCGAAGAAGCACTGTCGTCTGGTATTAAGGACATCCTGATTATCACGGGACGAAACAAACGAGCTATAGAGGATCATTTCGACAGAGGGACAATTGACAACAAGTTCTTGCTTGAAATAGATGAAATGATGGACGCTGTCAACCTTTTTTATACCCGACAGAGGGGACCAAAAGGGCTCGGTGACGCCGTCTACTACGCTAAAAGCTTTGTGGGGGACGAGCCATTTGCCCTGCTGTTAGGCGATACCATAACCATCCCAGAGTGCTCGCGAGAACTAATAACGAAATATGAAGCTTTCAAGACATCTATTATAGCCGTTGAAGAGGTCCCTAGGGAGAGAATAAGCAGCTACGGCGTAGTGAAAGGACAGGAAATCGAAGAAGATGTGCTGCTCGTTGAAGATCTGGTAGAGAAGCCCGCTCCGGAGAGCGCGCCGTCAAACTTAGCCATCTTGGGAAGATATATCCTGACCCCTGCAATATTTGACGCCATTGAACAAACTCCAGCCGGAAAGGGGGATGAGATTCAGCTTACGGATGCGCTTCGTAACCTAGAAGAGAAGAAATATGCGTACATTTACAGAGGCAAAAGATACGACATAGGGAACAAGGTTGACTGGATAAAATCGAATATTGAGCTTTTTTTGCAGGATGAGCGGTTCAGTGGGGAACTTGAACGTTTTTTGCAGCTGCTAAGAGAGGATAAAGATGAGCGCGAGAGAGGTTAAGGAGATAATTGCGAATCTTGGTGATATTAGCGAAAAAGTTGGCGGTAAGACCGTTTTAGTGACTGGAGGTGCAGGATTCCTAGGCTCGTGGTTATGCGACGTCCTGGCTGAACTCAATGCAAACGTGATTTGTTTGGACAATCTTGCGAGCGGCCTAGAATCAAATATATCAGAGCTACTTACCAAGGATAATTTCGCGTTCATCAAGCACGACATAACACGGCCGATATTTTTTGATGAAGATTTGGCCGTGGTGCTGCATCTGGCGAGCAGGGCTTCTCCGTTTGAGTTTCAGCGGTTTCCTATCCAGATCTTGAAGGCAAACACGCTGGGAATTTGGGTTGCACTGGGCATAGCGAAGAGTCACAAAGCGCGACTTCTCTATACTTCTACATCCGAGATATACGGAAACGCAACGGAGGTTCCAACGTCAGAAGAGTACACCGGAAATGTGAACCCGACCGGAGCGAGAAGTTGTTATGACGAGGCGAAGAGGTGTGGAGAGTCCTTTGTTGCGGCGTACCGGTTAGAACACGGAATAGATGCGAGGATAGCACGGCTTTTCAACACGTACGGTCCGAGAATGCGGGCAGATGATGTCTATGGGAGGGTCGTGCCGCGCTTCATTGAACAAGCGCTACAAGATTCGCCAATAACCGTTTTCGGCGATGGATCGCAGACAAGAAGTTTTTGCTACGTCACCGATCAAATAGAGGGGCTATTGAAACTTGCTTTCTTTGAAGGTCTCGATGGAAAAACCGTAAACATCGGAAGCGATGAAGAGAGAACAATCGTTGCGCTTGCGGAAATCATCAAGAAACTAACGAATTCCACGTCAAAGATCAAGTTTGAAGATCTGCCCAAAGACGACCCTCTAAGGAGGAGGCCAGATATTCGCAAGGCCAGAGATTTTTTGAATTGGGAGCCGAAAGTGGCGTTAGAAGAAGGACTCGAAAGAACAATTCAGTGGTTTAGGATGAAATAATCGTGCCACCACAGTATGACGTTGCCGTCGCGTACAGAATCTATCCGAACGTCTCAAGGGTCCCGCCTGTCTTCGCCAACGACAAGCTCAAGTTATCAGAGCTCTGCCTGAAGACCTTTAAGGAGTCCCTCGGCTCACTGAACGTAAAGATGTTCGTCTTGCTTGATAATTGCCCTCCGAGCTATGAGGACTTGTTTAAGAGATATTTTGATGCGCAGGACTTGGAGTTAATCAGGCTAAATGGGGTTGGAAACCGCGCGACCTTTGGTATGCAGATTAACATTCTTTTGGATCAACGTGTCTCGGAAATTGTCTATTTTGCTGAAGATGATTACCTGTATCTCCCCGATCAATTCGAAAGTATGGTGGAATTCTTACAAGAGGAACAGGTCGATTTTGTGTCTCCGTATGACCATTTAGATTACTACGAGCTTGATCTACACAGCCAAAAAAATTTCATTAAACTCCATAATGACAAACACTGGAGGACCGCTGCATCCACTTGTTTAACCTTCCTCACCACGAAAACGAAACTCGTAAAAACTCAAAATGTCTTTCGAAGTTACACAAAGGGAAATGATGACGTAAGTCTGTGGCTGAGCTTAACAAAGCACAAGTTATCCAACCCCCTTGTCATATTGAAGTATTACAGAACAAACGGACACTTCTTTGGAATCATTTTGAACGCTTGGCACTTCTGCTGGAGACAAATCTTGTTTGGCAAGCGGAGGAACCTGTGGGTTCCTATTCCAAGCATAGCCACTCACTTGGAGAGCGAGCATTTAGCTCCGAATTTCAGTGCAGTCACGATTCGCGCAGAGACAACTATTGAGCAAAACACGCGGACAAGCGACAAACAAAGCGTTGCTAAGACTGTTTCTATGTCAAAAACAAGTCAATGATACGCAATTGATATTCACTGAATCCTAAACTAGCTAATTAGGAAAATCAATGTGTATTTTTTTGCAGCGCAACCAATTGTGTTTACTATAGTTGATGCTTTAAACAACTCATAAAAGTGAATTAGTTTCCGGCTAGGTCTCTATGGATACCGCTAAAACCGTTGGGAAAAACATCGTAGTCTTGTTTGTCTCCCAAATCGTTAGTATGGGGATAGGATTTTTCTACCTCATATTCAGCGCTCGATATCTTGGCCCCGAGTTGTTTGGACTTCTTACCTTTGCCTTGGCATTTACGGGGATTTTTGGGCTTCTCTTAGACTTAGGCCTCAATAATCTAGCGATACGAGACGTCGCGCGAGATAAGTCCCGTGCAAACGAGTACCTCAGCAATATCACTTTTATCAAGTTAATCATGGGAGTGCTCACGTTTGGCCTCGTTGCTGTCGTTGCACATAGTTTAGGCTACTCAGGGGAAACGCTTGTGGTCGTTTATTTGCTCACCCTATCCACTATCTTTGTTGCTTTAACAGCCTCATTTTACGCTGTATTTCAATCATTTGAGAGAATGGAATATCAGTCTGTAGGGGCAATTTTGAGCGGCTTGTTATTGCTAACAGGCGCTGTAATTTTGATAGCGCGAAGCGCCGGAGTTGTCGCATTTGCTGCGATCTATCTTATTTCTAATGCACTCGTTTTTTGCTACAGTTTCTTCATAAGCAAGCGGAAATTCCATTTATTCGAAGCGAAAGTTAATTTGGATTTTTGGAGGCCTGCAATCAGACAGGCGTTGCCTTTTGGATTGAGTGGTTTCTTTACAACAATATATTTCTGGATAGACTCATTGATGCTGTCGCTAATTCAGGGTAATCAAGCTGTTGGCTGGTACAATGCTGGATATAGACTAGTCTTTAGTTTGCTGTTTATACCTACCATTTTCAGTGCTGCGGTTTTTCCGGCGATGTCACGATTTCACCTCTCTTCGCAGGATTCTCTAAAGTTGATGTGGAAGGAATTTATCAGATTCATGTTAATTTTAGGCATTCCCATAGCAGTAGGTACAACGCTTTTGGCGGGAAAAGTTGTACCACTTATCTTTGGTGAAGGGTATGCGCCTTCGGTGGCCGTTGTGCAGTTACTTATCTGGTCATTAGTCTTCATTTTTGTAAACGCTACTTTCGTCCGCTTGTTTGAATCAACAAATAAACAGATAGTTGTCACCAAAATCACAGGGCTCATGGTGATTGTCAACGTTGCTATCAACCTCGTGTTGATCCCAAGATACAGCTATGTTGGAGCGAGTGTCGCCATATTAATAACAGAGTTCATCGTTCTGGTTGTTCTTTTCTTTTTGGCAGAAAGAGATCTTTATTTGCTTAAAAAAACTGAATTGGCGAATATTGTGCTCAAAATTATTTGCGCCAGCGTCGTCATGGGGCTATTTGTTGCATATCTTAACACTTTAAACCTGTTTTTGTTAATAGTTTTAGCAAGCTTGTTATATTTCGGCACGTTATACGTTGTGAAAGGAATCGACAAAGAGGATATCATGCTGATTAAATCAATTCTACAAGTTAGTGCTGGGACGCGCAAAACTGAATGACGTCTAATAAATCTCAGTTATCTTGCCGCTAACTCATTATCCATGCATCAAAAAGTTGCGATAATCATTCTCAATTGGAATAACTGGAAGGATACCACAGAATGCCTCGAATCAGTATATCAAATAGACTACCCCTGCTTTGATATTATCGTAGTCGACAACGCCTCTCAGGATGGCTCCATTGAGAAGATAGAAGAGTATTGCAACGGGGAGCTCATACCCAAATCCAATTTTTTTGAATATGGTCACAAGAACAAACCAGTAATCATTAGCAAGTATACGAAGAACGAGTCAGAAACCCTAACTCTAGCAGACAAACGGGGGGACAAACTGGCATCCAATAGGAAGCTCACTATCGTATCAAACGACAAGAACTACGGTTTTGCAGAAGGCTGTAATACAGGCATTCGGTTTGCGGTGCGTAACGGTTCGAGCTATGTGGTGCTCTTAAACAGTGATACTGTCGTAGATCCTCAGTTTTTGCTTGAACTGGTTGGATTGGCAGAAATGGATCCGACCCACGGATTTGTTGGCCCTAAGGTATATTATTATGATTATGATGGGCGTGACGACGTTATAAATTCGGTCGGCGGGCGCCTTGTCATGAGAAAAGGCGCAACAAATCAAATCGGCATTGGCCAGATCGACCAGGGACAATTCGATATACCTATGGAACTAGATTATGTTGAGGGCTCATGTTTGTTGACACGGGCTGAGGTGATAAGAGACATTGGCTTACTTGATCCGGCATATTTCACTTATTGGGAAGAAGCCGACTGGTGTATCCGGGGACGTAAAGCGGGTTATAAGGCGGTTTATGCCCCAAAATCAAGAATTTGGCACAAAGTTGCGGCATCGAACGTTGGTTTGAAAAATGAGTATTACAGGACGAGAAACGCGTTTTGGTTTCTAAAAAAACACGCTTCTAGGGGAGAATACCTTTCGTTTTTTCTATACTTTTTTTTATTTAGGATCTATTTTTTCACTATTCTCTTACTAATCGACGGGGATTTTCAGAAGCTCACTTATTTTTATAAGGGAGTTTTTGACGGCATTAGGATGATACGCAACATTCCGACGAGTGCGGAGAGCGTTGAATGACTGTGTGTGTCTCTCAATAACCGCCCCATAGATGGCGTTTGCTATCATTAGGGCGGAAGAGCCTTAAGAGCATCAAGAGGGAGCAAGAACCTTGCCGCACGAATTATTCGTTCGGCCCAAGTCACTCGTAGCAGATGATGCACGTTTGAAAACCTTGATGAGGCGGCCAAGCGCGCATCAGTGTTGCTGTCAATAGTCGATCATAGTGAAGAAAATTGCTGATCCACTGAAAAAGTTAAGATTCTAATAACGACGACCACATATAGCAGATAGTAAACAGGCGTTCACAATTATGCATACTTCAGTCGAAAGCTTGCGCGCAAATATGTCCGGCAAACATTGTAACAAGACTATGAAAATCGCCGTTTTTGCCCCATTCCCAGAAAAAAAAGACGGGATTCCGCGAGTTGCTGAAGAACTACTAAAAAGATTCTGTACGTTTGACGAGATTGCGAGGATCTCGATTATTACACCTCATAATGAGGATTTTTTAGACCCCGCAGTGTCAACCAACCATAAAGTCTCCGTACATCCATTAAATGTGCTTAAGCCAGGTGATCTTATAAAATTGATCAGACTGTACAAGCAAAATGACCTTTTTCTGAATATGTCCATACCCTGGTCCATTCCAAGTCTAAGGGTCCCGATAGGTGGGTTGCCCTTTGTTTTTTTTCTTGCCAAGCTCGGCTTTTGGTCTAATTCCTACATCATTCAAGTCCTTCACGATTTTGTTCCCTACGTATTCCCCGAAGACGACACTGAAGATAAAGGGACACAGAGAATTTTTAACAACTACCAAAAATATCTATCAAAAGTCCCAACGAAGTATATCGCTGATTCGCAATCTACCAAGAAAGACGCAATAGAATTCTGGCATATTCGGAAAGAAGACGTCGACGTCGTGTACTTAGGTTCGTTTGTCGAAGCAAAAAGCCCCCGCACTCATTTTAACAACAAAAAGGTGCTGATTGTTTCCGCTGTGTCGCCGCACAAGAATCATTTTCGATTGCTTGATGCCTTCGAAATGGTACACCAACAGCATCCTGATGCAGAATTGATAATCGTGGGCAATATACGAAAGAACGTGCGCTCACGATTTAGCTCGACTCTCGACGAAGTAAGGAGCAGAAACAAGGGAATAAAGATATTTTTATGCGGATATGCAACAGACGAAGAAATCGTCTCTTTGTATAGGAACGCTGCGGTTTTCGTATATCCTTCGCTCTACGAAGGATTCGGTCTGCCAGTCTTAGAGGCTATGGCCCAAGGTTGTCCCGTTATAGTGTCAAACGTGTCTTCTTTGCCAGAGGTCGTCGGAGATGCAGCAGTGCTAATAAATCCGTTCAATACTACGGAACTAGCTGAAGCGATGATAAAAGTCTTAGCAGATGATGAGCTAAAAAGAGAGATGAGCATCAAGGGTATCAACCGGGCGAAGCTGTTTTCTTGGGAGAGAACTGCTAAGAAATATGTCGAAGTGTTTGACAGAGTTTTAATGGATAAGCGGGCTGATAATTAGTATCGCGCTGATTGAGACGCGCAATGCAGAAGGTGCGGTAGTTGCGGAAAGCAAGATACGCTGTCGATCTACGAAGAAGATAAAGACCTACCGTGCTACTGAAAGAACAAGCTAAAGGTGGCACAAAGAGATGCGCCGCGCGAGACGACAGAAGCCCAAAATCTTTTGAATTGGGAGCCGAAAGTGGCGTTAGAAGAAGGACTCGAAAGAACAATTCA